>NZ_KV794917.1:36312-52437 GCF_001808875.1 Neisseria sp. HMSC064E01 | reverse complement strand
CGCCGTACTGATTTAAAGTTAATCCACTATAAACCACTGACAAACCCTTATCCGCACAAAAGTCCTTGAGAAACCATGAAACCCGCCAAAACCTCCCTACTATTCGCCCTTCTGCTCGGACTGCTGCCGGCAGCATACGCCGAAGACTATGACGACGAAGCCTATCAAAAGCTGATCACACAATGCACCCGCAACCAGCTCGACAGTTGCGTCACACTCGGCATTTGGACCCGCGACTATCTGGAAAGCCCTGCCGACGCCTACCTGCCGCTGAAGAAAGCCTGCGACGGCAAAAACATGAAGGGCTGCAACGTATTGGCAAACCTCTATTTAGACCCATACAGCGGTTTGGGCATGGACTACCCCAAAGCCCTCGAACTCTACCGCAAAGCCTGCAAAGGCGGCTATGAAAACGCCTGCCGCAACGCCAAAGAAACCGAAGAGGAAATGCGCAGTCAAACGGCGGAAGACCGCGCAGCAAAACGGCAAGAGCGACTGGAGGCATTGCAACGTTCCTGCATGGGCGAAAACGATGCCGCCTGCAGAGCCTTGCAACGCGAATTGCAACGCTGATACCGAAGCCTTTGTCCGCCTGAAACGGCTTTCAGACGACCTATGCTACAATTTCACACATTCAAACCTTCCCCATCACAGGAAACCTCATGGAAGCCACCGTCTATCTCGAAGACAACGAATACATCGCCCTGTGCGACCTGTTAAAACTCGCCGGACTTGCCGAAAGCGGCGGACAGGCGAAAGCGTTTATCGCCGAAGGACTGGTGTTGCGCAACGGCGAAACCGAAACCCGCAAAACCGCCAAAATACGCGGCGGCGAAGTCATCGAGTTTGACGGCGCGTGCTTGGAAATCGCCGATGGATACGACCCTGAAGAATAAAGCCGAAGCCCTCTTGGGCGAACCGCTTCTAGACGAACCGGTCCGCCCCGAATCGTGGGAATGTTGCGGCAGCGACTGCGGCGATGCCTGCATCCAGACGATTTATTGGACGGATAAAGCCCGCTATGACGCGCAGCAGCGGAAATTGAAAGAAGCGGGGTGGTCGGAAGACGAAGAGAACGGAAAGGTCGTCTGAAAACGGTTCGGCTTGATCAAATCGCGTTTTCAGACGACCTTTTACTTTTCAAAAGCCGTAGGTTGGATACTTGTATCTGACAAAACGTTGAATGTTCCGCTGATTCAAATCATCGCGGCGGAATTTGAACTGTCGGATTTAAAAATCCGTCCTACTAATTTTCAGACGACCTTTGTCAGATTCTGTTTTCAACATGACCGCCCCGCCCTTCATTCACCACACACATAACACCCCATGATAGACCTGCACTGCCATTCCACCGTTTCCGACGGTATGCTCTCCCCCGCCGAAGTCGTGCGCCTCGCGCATCAAAACGGCTGCACGCTGCTGGCGTTGACCGACCACGACCACACCGGCGGCATCGCCGAAGCGCGTGCCGAAGCGGACAAACTCGGGCTGCGTTTCGTCAATGGCGTGGAAATCTCCGTCACTTGGCGTGGGCGCACCATACACGTCGTCGGTTTGGATTTCGACGAACAAGACGAAAACCTGCAAAACCTGTTGGCGCAAGTACGGCAAGGTCGTCTGAAACGCCTTGAAGCCATCGCCGCCAAGCTCGAAAAGAAAGGCATCAGCGGCGCAAACGACGGCGCACTCGCGCTGGCGGCAAACAAAGAAATGGTCAGCCGCACCCACATCGCCGAGTTCCTCATCCAAGCGGGACACGTCAAAAACAAGCAGCAGGCGTTCACCAAATACTTGGGCGACGGCAAATCCTGCGCCGTCCGCCACGAATGGGCGACGCTGGAAGACTGCGTATACGCCGTCAACGGCGCGGGCGGCATGGCAATCATCGCCCACCCCATGCGCTACGATTTGTCCGCCACCGCCAAGCGCAATCTGTTTGAAGAATTTAAAAACCTCGGCGGCGTGGGCATCGAAGTCCACAGCGGCAACTGTTGCAAAAACGACCGCCTCAACTACGCGCTTTTAGCAGAACGCTTCGGTATGCTCGCCAGCGCGGGCAGCGACTTCCACCGCTTAAACGACTTCAGTGGCGGCATCCTCGGCGCGTGTCCCGAACTGCCGGAAAACTGCAAACCGGTTTGGGAACATTTCAAAAGAGTTTGAGCAAACAAACTTCAAGAAAATATAGTGGATTAACTTTAAACCAGTACGGCGTTGCCTCGCCTTAAGCTCAAAGAGAACGATTCTCTAAGGTGCTGAAGCACCCAAGTGAATGGTTCCGTACTATCTGGATTTTGGGGAATTTTGCAAAGGTCTCTATCTGTACTATCTGCGGCTTCGTCGGCCTTGTCCTGATTTTTGTTAATCCACTATATCTAAAAATTGCGTCCCATTATCCTTCTTGCCGCTCAAGTGGCAACGTCCTACGTTCCAAACCCATTCACAACCAAGCATCTTATCTTGCCTCACTTTTATCTTGATTTCGCCATAAAAAAGGTCGTCTGAAAGCGGGAACAGTGCTTTCAGACGACCTTTTGTGTGAAAATCCTATATTAGAACAGTGCCTGCAGAATCAGGTAGCAGGTCACGGACAGGATGGCGGCGGCGGGCAAGGTGATGACCCATGCCAAGCCGATGGGTTTCATCAGCTTCCAGTTGGCGTTGCGGTTGACCAAGCCGATGCCGAGTACCGCGCCGACCAAAATATGGGTGCTGGATACGGGCAGACCCATAAAGGAGGCGGCCATCACGACGGCGGCGGCGGAGAGTTCGGCAGTAAAGCCCGAAGCGGGGTGCATTTCCGCCAAGCTGCTGCCGACGGTTTTAATCACTTCTTTGCCGACAAACCACAAGCCGACAATCAAGGCGATACCGAATGTCAGCATGGCAATCGGCGGAACGGCGTTTTGAGAGGTAATGCTGTTGGTGCGCAATGCGTCCATAATGGCGGCAAACGGACCGATGGCGTTGGCAATATCGTTTGCGCCGTGGCTGAAGGCGAAGCCGCAGGCGGTAAACACCTGCATCCATGAAAACATTTGAAAGGTGGATTTATCCAAATCTTTGCGCTTCAGGCTTTTGGCGAATACGAACGTCCCCATCCACACTGCCGCGCCGATCATGAAGATGGTCAGGAAGCTGTTGACATTGCTCATGCCTAAGTGAAGGTTGTTCAACCCTTTGAAAATCAGCATGGCGGCAATCATCATCCCGCCGAAAGAGGCGATAAAGGGAACCCAAGAATGAAGGGCTTTATAGGAGTCGACGTTGTTTTTGCGGTTGTCCAAATCGTACAGGCCGCGGTAGTAGTCGCTTTTCAGATCGGCAGGATCAAAATCCGGCTCGTCGTAGATTTGCGCGTCGTGCGCCATTTTGGTGGCGTATTCGACTTTTTCGCTTTCGCTCAAGGCTTCAAAAAACAGGCGCTGCTGTTCTTTGTATGCCTTTTTTTCTTGTTTGATGCCCTTGAGCGTACCTTCCGCCCAAGCGTTGTAGTCCAAGACGTTTTTCTTGACGCGGGAAAACAATAAATAGGAAACCGTGCCGCCCAAGACGGGAGACAAAACCCAAGACAAGGCGATTTCGCCCAATTTGCCCCATTGAATCAGCTCGCCCGCATTCATATTGTTCATCACCGCCATACACACCGCGCTACCGACGATACCGCCGATAATGGCATGGGTGGTGGAAACAGGCAGACCTTTGCGTGAAGCAAACAAGAGCCACAATGCCGCCGCGAGCAGCGCGGACATCATGATAAAGACAAATTGCATGGGCTGAAGGTCGATGCCGTTCAGATCCACAATGCCTTTGCGTATGGTATCGGTCACTTCGCCGCCCGCAATCACCGCGCCGCTGACCTCAAACACCGCCGCAATCAGCAAAGCCTGGGGAATCGTCAGCGTACCGGAACCGACGCTGGTACCGAAAGAATTGGCGATATCGTTACCGCCCACGTTAAACGCCATGAAAACGCCGAACATGGTAGCGATAATAAACAAGATAGAATGGTTGTAATGGGTATAGCCCAAGCCCCAGTAAATAAAATAGCCGACCATGCCCACCAGCATAGCGGCAAAGACAGCGTTAATCAGCTTCAAGTTGGCACTCATCTGAGTTTGAGCCATAGGATCAGCTTCCTTAAGAATTGCGGATGTGTTTCGGACTATTGTAACCTTTTTGCAATCTTTCTTGAAACATTTATTTACCTGCGCCGCACCAAATACCTGACAAAGCACAAAACCGCGTTAAAATGTTTTTCTTTACGGCTTCATCCGAACCACGACCCATGAATACCCAACTTTATATCGGCATCATGTCCGGCACCAGCATGGACGGCGCAGATGCCGTACTTATCCGCATGCAGGGCAACGAATGGCAGGGCGCGCTGGCTCATGCCTTTACCCCGTATTCAGACGACCTCCGCCAAGAGCTGCTTGACCTTCAAAATACCGGTGACAACGAATTGCACCGCAGCAGCATCCTCTCCCAAACCCTCAGCCGCCTTTACGCGCAAACCGTCCACACCCTCCTCTCAGAGCAAAATCTGCCCGCCGAAGCCATTACCGCCATCGGCTGCCACGGACAAACCGTCCGCCACGCCCCCGAACACGGTTACAGCATCCAGCTTGCCGACTTACCCCTATTGGCGGAACTGACCAGCATTTTCACCATCGGCGACTTCCGCAGCCGCGATTTGTCATCGGGCGGGCAAGGCGCGCCGCTGGTTCCCGCCTTCCATCAAGCCCTGTTCCAGCATCCGCAGGAAACCCGCGTCGTCCTCAATATCGGCGGCATTTCCAACATCAGCGTTTTACCGCCGCAGCAAGCCGCATTCGGCTTCGATACCGGTCCCGGCAATATGCTGATGGACGCATGGATGCAGTACAACTGGCAGCAGTCATACGACCGCGACGGACAACGCGCCACGCAAGGCACTATCCTGCCTGATTTGCTGAACAACCTGCTCGACCACCCCTATTTCAGACGACCCCATCCCAAAAGTACAGGCAGGGAGCTTTTCTCCTTAAACTGGCTTCAAGGTCGTCTGAAAGGCGGTGAAAAGCCCGAAAATGTATTGAGAACCTTGGTTCGTTACACCGCGCAAACCATCCACACCGCCGTCGATACCGCCGCCCCCGACACGCGCAATCTCTATGTCTGCGGCGGCGGCGTCCGCAATCCGGTGTTGATGCAGGATTTGGCAGACTTGTTCTCCCCCGCTGTCGGATTGAACAGCACCGCAGCGCTCCATCTCGATCCGCAATGGGTCGAAGCCGCCGCGTTCGCCTGGCTCGCCGCCTGTTGGATAAACCGAACGCCCAGCAGTCCGCACCATGCGACCGGTGCAGCCAAAGCCTGCATCTTGGGTGCAGGCCACTACGCCTGATGTCCGGTTTCAGACGACCCTTCCGAAACCGTCTGCAATCACCGAACAATAAGGCTTCCTTCCAATATCCGCCCCATCAAAAAAAGGTCGTCTGAAAAGCAGCAACCCGAGTTTGAAACCTGGTTGAACTGCGTTTTCAGGCAACCTTTTTACACGTCTCTTTCAATTATTCTTTTTTACCGGCAAGTCCGATATCTTTCTCTTTATCGCCGACCTTCACTTGCGCTTTACCGGCAATCTCTTCGGCTTTGCTGCCGAAAATGTTCAAACGGTAGCTGCCTTTTTCTTCATTGTTGAGCGTCGCGCGTCCGTTAATTGTCGAACCTGCCCCTGCTGCGGCAATGTTGGCGGCAGCCAAGTCGACATTGTAATCAGGTGCCATGCCTCTGATTTTGCCCTGACCTTGTTTTTTCTCGAAATCGATGGTGTACGTCAGGCGGCCGCTATTATCGTCGCCGTTAAACGCAATGCCGCGGTAGGTATAGCTGCCCAGTTGCGGCAAGTCTTTAAAGGCAATTTCCTTACCTTGCACTTCGCCGACTTTAAATTCATACGCTTGCAAGTCTTTCAGCTTGTTGCCGTCGGCAGGATCGGCTTTCTGCTTGATATATTTGGCAGCGACCGCCGAATTGTCTTGCTTGTAAACCATAAAATCGCCGCTTTCCAAATCGATGACCTGTCCGTTGACATTGATTTTACCGACGTAGTCATAATAGGAAATCTTGTCGCGCTTCAAAAAGGCAGTGTCCAAATTGTCGCCTTTTTTAAGCGTTTGTACCTTATTGTTGGCATTCAACTGCATCGTGCCGTTTTCGGGAACGCTCTCGAAAACGGTAATGTATTTCACGCCCTTAGCCTTAGGATCAAAGCCTTTACCGATTGCATCGGACAGCGCGGAAGAGGAGCTGCCGCAAGCGGCAAGCGTAGAGACCAAAGATGCAGCAAGAACCAAGCGGACGGCTTTCATAGTTTTCCTTTCGTTTAAAGCTGTTTGATAACATGTTCATATTATAGTATTCATCGTTAGATGACGCATGATTTAAATCAATATTCATCATCACTATTTCACCGTTTTGCCTGCCTTTGCAGTTCATACCGTTGTCTTTTCATTTTTTTGAAACCGTTTCACATTTTCATTGATTGCCAAACAAACCGATACCATGATGCTGCCGCCATCTACCCTTACCGTTGAGGTCGTCTGAAACCCCGCTACGCTCCTTTTCAGACGACCTTTTTCCAACCCTGCTACAATACGCCTTTTATTGTTCACGCCGATTTTGCCATGACCGAGCCGACCTACATCCCGCTGCGCCTGCATACCGAATTTTCGATTACCGACGGTATGGTGCGGATTAAAAAACTGATTGCCAAAGCGCAGGAATACGGTTTGCCTGCTTTGGGCATCAGCGATTTGATGAACGAATTCGGTTTGGTGAAATTCTATAAAGCCTGCCGCAGCGCGGGGATTAAGCCCGTCGGTGCGGCGGATGTGTGGATAGGCAATCCGAATGCGCCCGACAAGCCGTTCCGCGCCATGCTGATTATCCGCAACGATGCGGGCTATCTGCGCCTGAGCGAGCTTTTGACGGCGGCTTATGTCGGCAAAGACCGCAATGTCCATCATGCGGAACTCAATCCCGAATGGCTGGAAAACGGCGACAACAGAGGCTTGATTTGTTTGAGCGGCGCGCATTACGGCGAAGTGGGCGTGAATCTGTTGAACGGCAATGAAGACGCGGCGCGTGCGGCGGCGTTGAAATATGCGGCGTGGTTTCCCGATGCGTTTTATCTGGAGCTGCAACGACTGCCCGAGCGTCCCGAATGGGAGGCTTGCGTTTCGGGCAGCGTGAAGCTGGCGGAGGAATTGGGTTTGCCGGTGGTAGCGACGCATCCGACGCAGTTTATGAGCCGCGACGATTTCAACGCGCACGAGGCGCGGGTGTGCATCGCGGGCGGCTGGGTATTGACGGACAAGAAACGTCCGCGCGATTTTACGCCGAGCCAGTTTTTCATTCCGCCGGAAACGATGTTGGAGCGTTTCGCCGATTTGCCCGAAGCCTTGGAAAACACGGTGGAAATCGCCAAACGCTGCAATATCCATATCACGCTGGGCAAAAACTTCCTACCCCTGTTCCCGACACCCGACGGCTTGTCGCTGGACGATTATTTGGTGAAGCTCTCAAATGAGGGTTTGCAAGAACGCATGGTTCAGCTTTATCCCGACAAGGCGGAGCGGGCGGCGAAAATGCCGGAATATCAGGAGCGGCTGGATTTTGAGCTGAACATCATCATCCAGATGAAATTCCCCGGTTATTTCCTTATCGTACAAGACTTTATCAACTGGGCGAAAACGCACGGCTGTCCGGTGGGACCGGGACGCGGTTCGGGCGCGGGTTCGCTGGTGGCGTATTCTCTGAAGATTACCGACCTCGACCCGCTGAAATACGCGCTGCTGTTCGAACGTTTCTTAAACCCCGAACGCGTTTCCATGCCCGACTTCGACGTGGACTTTTGCCAAAGCAACCGCGGCCGCGTGATTGAGTATGTGCGCGATAAATACGGCGCTCAGGCGGTGAGCCAGATTGTGACCTTCGGCACGATGTCGTCCAAAGCGGTGATACGCGACGTAGGGCGCGTGCTGGAGCTGCCGTTTACCCTGTGCGACAAACTGTCGAAGCTGATTCCGCTGGAAGCCAACAAACCTCTGGGTTTGGACGACGCGATGAAGGCGGAGCCGCAGATTCAGGAATTGATCGAAGCGGAAGAAGCGGACGAACTGATTACGCTGGCGAAAAAGCTGGAAGATCTGACGCGCGGTCTGGGTATGCACGCGGGCGGCGTGTTGATTGCGCCAGGCAAGATTTCCGATTACAGCCCCGTGTATCAGGCGGACGAATCCGCATCGCCCGTATCCATGTACGACAAAGGTGACGTGGAAGACGTGGGTTTGGTGAAGTTCGACTTTTTGGGTCTGCGCAACTTGACCATTATCGAAATGGCGCAGAACAACATCAAAAACACCACCGGTGATATTGTCGATGTCGGCAAAATCCCGCTTGACGACCAAGCCGCCTACAAAATCTTCCGCGATGCGAACACTACCGCCGTATTCCAGTTCGAGTCGACCGGCATGAAAAAAATGCTGAAAACGGCGCACACCACCAAGTTTGAAGAACTCATCGCCTTTGTGTCGCTCTACCGCCCCGGCCCGATGGACAACATCCCCGACTTCGTCGCGCGCATGAAGGGTCAGGAATTCCAATACATCCACCCGCTACTGGAAGGCATCCTCGCGCCGACCTACGGGATTATGGTGTATCAGGAACAAGTGATGCAGGCGGCACAGATTATCGGCGGCTACTCGCTCGGCGGCGCGGACCTGCTGCGCCGCGCCATGGGTAAGAAAAAGCCCGAAGAAATGGTGAAACACCGCGAAATCTTCGCCGAAGGCGCGGCAAAACAAGGCATTTCGCGCGAAAAATCCGACGAAATCTTCAACTACATGGAAAAATTCGCCGGCTACGGTTTCAACAAATCCCACGCCGCCGCCTACGCCCTGATTTCCTACCAGACCGCATGGCTCAAAGCCCATTACCCCGCCGAATTTATGGCGGCAACCATGTCGTCTGAATTGGACAACACCGACCAGCTCAAACATTTCTACGACGACTGCCGCGCCAACGGCATCGAGTTCCTGCCGCCCGACATCAACGAATCCGACTACCGCTTCACGCCGTATCCGAACATGAAAATCCGCTACGCACTCGGCGCGATTAAAGGCACGGGCGAAGCCGCCGTCGAATCCATCATCGCCGCGCGGCGAAGCGGCGGCAAGTTTACCGGTCTGTTGGACTTCTGCGAGCGCGTCGGCAAAGAACACATGAACCGCCGCACCCTCGAAGCCCTGATACGCGGCGGCGCGTTCGACAGCATCGAACCCAACCGCGCCATGCTCTTGGCAAACATCGACCTCGCCATGAACAACGCCGACCAAAAAGCCGCCAACGCCAATCAGGGCGGGCTCTTCGACATGATGGAAGACGCCATCGAACCGGTGCAGCTCATCGATGCGCCCATGTGGAGCGAATCGGAAAAACTTGCCGAAGAAAAAACCGTCATCGGCTTTTACCTATCCGGCCACCCGTTCGGCCCGTATGCCCAAGAAGTCCGCCAAATCGCCCCGACCAAATTAGGTCGTCTGAAACCGCAAGACAGCGTGCGCCTCGCCGGATTCGTTACCGCCGTGCGCACCATGATGGGCAAACGCGGCAAAATCGCCTTTGTCAGCCTCGAAGATTTGAGCGGACAAATTGAAATCATGGTCAGCGGCCAGACACTGGAAAACTGCTCCAACTACCTCAAATCCGACCAAGTGCTGATTATCGAATCCAAAGTCAGCCGCGACGACTACGGCGGTGGCGACGGGCTGCGCATCATGGCCAACCAAGTCATGACCCTGCAAATGGCGCGCGAACGTTACGCCCGCAGCCTCAGCCTCGCCCTCGCCCCCGGCCACGACATCACGCGTCTCGCCGCCATCCTCACCGCCCACCGCCTGCCCGACACGTCGCACATTCCGCTGCAACTATCGTACAGCAACGGCAAAGCGTCGGGCAGGTTTCAGGTACCGCCGAAATGGATGGTTACGCCGAGCTCTGCGTTATTCGACGAACTGGAAAACCTGCTCGGCAGCAGGGCAGTGCGCGTGAATTGGTAAGGCGCAGAGGTCGTCTGAAACGGCGACGGAAAGCTGCTGTTTAAACTGCATCGCCATAAGATGCAAAGCTGTACCTTTATTTTCAGACGACGTTTGATAAACCATTCAAAGACGTCGTCTGAAAACGCAAAACAACACTATAGTGGATTAACTTTAAATCAGGACAAGGCGACGAAGCCGCAGATAGTACATCAGGACAAGGCGACGAAGCCGCAGACAGTACAAATAGTACGGCAAGGCGAGGCAACGCCGTCCTGGTTTAAAGTTAATCCACTATACATTACAACTAAATCATCACTCACTACACCACATCATGAACACATACCAAGAAGAACCCGACGGCTTCATCCTGTATGACGAAAGGCCCGATCCCTTCGACAACCGCCGCGCCAGCCGTACGCGCTTTGCGGCAGTAAACCTGCCCATTTTGCTGGGCATCAGCGCAGTGTCCGCACTATTGCTGTGGTTGTCTCAATCATGTCTGCAGTACTGCGGCATCAGCCGACAAATCGGCGGCGCAGTACAAGTCTTTGCCATCGCCCTTTACGGTCTGCTGCACTATCAAAGCACTTGGCTGGAAAAGCGGTGCAATGATGCCGGAAAGGGGCATTATCCGGCGATATGGATGTTCAGAATCAGCATCGTACTTGCCGCCATCAGCCTGATCTTGCCGGTATTTACGTTGCCTATGGTCGCGGGTGGACTGCTTCAATTCGTCTACGGCATGATATTGCCGTCCAACCCGTTACCCAACCTGATGGGCTATCCCAAAACCAACTCGACAGCCCTACAAATCTGCGCGCTTTTAGCGTGTATCACGGCAGTGCTGATGGCTCTCGGATTGCTGCATTGGTTTTAAACTCTTCAAAATAAAACAAAGATCGTCTGAAACCTCAAAAATAAGGTTTTCAGACGACCTTTTTCAGTATGGCGGGCGAGTCCGTCAAACCGCCCCCCTACTTTTCTAACCCGCGTGCAACACAAATATCGTCGGGCGTTTTTTCAAATTCGGCAGCGTTTTCGATTTTCGCCAAGCGGCAACGGTTTGGCTGATGATTTCCTGCGTCGGCGAAGTCAGGTCGGTTGCAGTGCAGAGGCGGGTTTCAGGGTGCAGTGTTTCCAGCGCGTCGGCAAGCAGCGCGTCGTTGCGGTAAGGCGTTTCGATAAAAATCTGGGTTTCGTTTTGCTGGCGCGAACGCTGCTCCAAGCTCTTCAAAGCGGCAATACGCTCGCTTTTCTCGGACGGCAGATAGCCTTTAAACGCGAAATTCTGCCCGTTCGCCCCCGAAGCCATCAACGCGAGCAACAGGCTGGACGGGCCGACCAGCGGACGGACTTCATAGCCGTGCCGGTGCGCCAATGCCACTAAATTCGCGCCGGGATCGGCAACCGCAGGACAACCCGCTTCGCTGAGGATGCCCATGCTGCGCCCTTCCTGCAAAGGTTTCAAAAGCTCGGGCAGGGTTTTCAGGTCAGTGTGTTCGTTTAAAGTTTGCAGGTTCAGCTCGCGGATGGGCGTCGTGATGCCCAAATGTTTCAAATGGGCGCGGGCGGTTTTCTCGGCTTCGACGACAAAATCGGTCAAGCCGGTAATCTGCGTCTGTTCGTGTGGCAGCAGGCAGGGCGTATCGGGCGCGCCCAAAGGGGTGGGAATCAGGTAAAGAATCGGGGACATGATGGTGTTTCCTATACGGAAGGTCGTCTGAAACCGTCAAACGGCTTTTTCAGACGACCTAAATGATTTCTACGCCTTCGTTTTTTAAAAACTCGACCAGTTTGAAGATGGGCAAACCGATAAGCGCGTTCGGGTCGCTGCTGTCTATGCGCTCCAGCAACGCTGCGCCCAAGCCCTCGCTCTTCGCTGCACCCGCGCAGTAAACCGCGTCCGGTTCGCGCGCCAGATAACGTTCAATCTGCCCGTCTGTCAGCGTACGCATCACGACCGACGTGTTATCGACATGACGTTGAATACGGCCCGAAGCAGTATTCAAAAGCACGATTGCGCTGTAAAATTCAATCTTTCTGCCGCTCAAATCTCTGAGCATTTGTTGTGCATTTGCGACGTTCATCGGCTTACCCAACTGGCGGTCATTGCACCACGCCACTTGGTCCGCGCCAATTACCAAAGCGACAGGGAATCGACCCGCCAGCAAACGCGCCTTCCCTTCCGCCAAACGCAAGGCAGTATCCGCCGCGTTTTCACCCGCAGCAGGCGTTTCGTCGAAATCAGGCGCGGCAGTTTGGAAATCAATACCCAAACGCTCGAGCTGCGCGCGGCGGAATACCGAACCCGAACCCAATATCAAAGGCAGTTTTGCACTCATATTTTGCTTAAAAATATTGACGTTAGACTGTCGAAATTATATCATACCCCGTTTATGTCAGACCCTAATTTGATTGACCCAGAAGTTTTCGCCTCCGAAAAGCAGACCCTGCAAGGCAGCTTCCTGCTTGAGGAATTGGACGAACGAGTCCGTTCGCACGATTATCCGGCCGACAAACAAACCAAAGTGTCGTTTACGCTTAGCGGCGGACGCGACCGACTGCAGCGTTTGTTTCTCGATTTGAACGTCAAAGCCGATATGCCGCTGATTTGCCAACGATGTATCCGCCCCATGCCGTTTACGCTCGACGAAACCAGCCGCATTGTTTTGTTCGCCAATGAAGAGGACTTGGATGAAGCGATGCTTGCCGACGAAGAGTTGGAAGGCATGCCGATTGAGAAAGAACTCGACGTACGCGGGTTGGTGGAAGACCAAATCCTAATGTCGCTCCCCTTCTCCCCGCGCCACGAAAACTGCGACAATGCCGCGCTGGAACAAGTCAATCAGGACAAACCCAACCCTTTTGCTGTTTTAGCAGGTTTGAAAAGCAGTTAATCAGGACACAGTTTTATTTATCTAGGAGCTTGAAATGGCCGTTCAACAAAACAAAAAATCCCCTTCTAAACGCGGTATGCACCGCTCTCACGACGCTTTGACCGCGCCTTCTCTGTCTGTTGACAGCGTAACCGGCGAAGTACACCGCCCGCACCACATTTCCCCCAACGGTATGTACCGCGGCCGTAAAGTAGTGAAAGCCAAAGGCGAATAATCTTATTCGACTGACTGAAAAAGCCAGAATATTGCCATGCAATGCTGGCTTTTTTACATTACATCCGAACTGCCTGACTTCATGCCTGACCATGCTTCAAAATGCGGCACGAAACCCTTGCAGTTCAAACTGATACACCCAATCCAATCGGGAATCGCCATGAAACAGAAAATCTGGTACACCTACGACGACATCCACCGCGTTATCAAAGCGTTGGCGGAAAAAATCCAAAACTCCGGCGTCAAATACGATGCCATGATCGCCATCGGCGGCGGCGGCTTCATCCCCGCCCGTATGCTGCGCTGCTTTCTGGAAATCCCGATTTACGCTGTAACCACTGCCTATTACGACAGCGACAACGAAGGACAGGTAACGGAAGAAGTCAAAAAAGTCCAATGGCTCGACCCCGTCCCTGACGCACTGAAAGGCAAAAACGTACTCGTAGTCGATGAAGTCGACGACAGCCGCGTAACCATGGAATTCTGCCTGACCGAGTTGCAAAAAGAAGATTTCGGCACCGTCGGCGTTGCCGTCCTGCACGAAAAAATCAAAACCAAAGTCGGCAAAATCCCCGAAGGCATCCCCTACTTCAGCGGTCTGACCGTAGAAGACTGGTGGATCAACTACCCTTGGGACGCGCTCGATATCGACGAACACAACCGCCTTGCTGCCGAAGGTAAAAAATAAGCCCGCAACGGAGAAACCCGCCTTCTCCCGAAACGGCAACGGCGAAATCCGTAGAACACCGATAAAACGAGATTTCGCCTCTTTTCAGCGCATCTTCATAAAACGTATTAGAATGTGGAACGCAACACTTCAATCCGAAGCACCCAACCACACATACACCCCCATTTTCAGACGACCTCCATACCGCATATCGTCCAAAGGTCGTCTGAAACCGATTGTGAAGCCGAATAAACCCACAGAGGCAGCCGATACTGCCCCTATTCACCTTCACCACACAAACCGGAGAACAACATGATTACATTGGCCGTAGATGCCATGGGCGGCGACTCAGGTCTCGCAGTTACCGTCCCCGGTGCCCTTGCCTTTTTGAAACAGCAGCAAGACGTACACCTCATTATGGTCGGCGACGAATCCGCCATCCGCCAATCCCTCTCCGCAGCCAACGCGCCGATGGATCGCATTACCGTACTCCACGCCTCCGAAGTCGTCGGCATGGACGAAGCCCCGCAGCTTGCCCTGAAAAATAAAAAAGACTCCTCCATGCGCATTGCCATCAACCAAGTCAAAGAAGGCAACGCGCAGGCTGCCGTATCCGCCGGCAACACCGGCGCGCTCATGGCGACCGCCCGCTTCGTCCTCAAAACCATTCCCGGCATCGACCGCCCCGCCATCGCCAAATTCCTGCCCTCAGACAGCGAACACCTGACCCTCGCCCTCGATTTGGGCGCAAACGTCGATTGCACACCCGAACAGCTCGTACAGTTCGCCATCATCGGCAACGAACTCTTCCAAGCCCTCTACCCGCAAAAAGGCAGCCCGCGCGTCGGACTGCTTAACGTCGGTACCGAAGACATCAAAGGCACGGACACCGTCAAACAAACCTTCAAACTGCTCAAAAGCAGCAAACTGAATTTCATCGGCAACATCGAAAGCAACGGCGTCCTGTACGGCGAAGCCGACGTGATTGTCGCAGACGGCTTTGTTGGCAACATCATGCTCAAAACCATCGAAGGCGCGGTCAAGTTCATGAGCGGCGCCATCCGTCAGGAATTCCAACGCAACCTGTTCAACAAAATGGCAGCCGTCGCCGCCCTCCCCGCCCTGAAAGGGCTGAAAGGCAAGCTGGATCCGCGCAAATTCAACGGCGCCATTCTGCTCGGCCTGCGCGGCATCGTCATCAAAAGCCACGGCGGTACAGACGATATCGGCTTCAGCTATGCTTTAGAAGAAGCCTACCACGAAGCAAAATCCGCCAGTCTGTCCAAGATCGAACAAGGCGTCGCCGAACAATTCGCCGCATTGGAAGCGATTAAAGCGGAACAAGCCGCTCAAGAAGAACAGCAAGCCGAAGAAACCAAAGTTTAAGGTCTCTGCGCAAATCCTCCAAGCGTGTTTGCCAGATAAATCAAAGAGTTGTCTGAAATCCGTTTTCAGACGACCCTTTGAGTTTGAATCATTCAGTCCATCAACGTTTAATTAACGCGATGCAGCCTAGTCTCGTCCTAAAGCACGGCCATATGCTTGATCGTCTCCACATCCTCATTATAGTGGATTAAATTTATAGTGGATTAAAATAAAAATGAGACAAGGCGGCAACGCCCGCCGTGTACGGGTAGTACATAAGGGCGTTGGCAACGCCGTATCATTGCAATTTTAATCCACTTTAAATCAGGACAAGGCGACGAAGCCGCAGATAGTACATCAGGACAAGGCGATGAAGCCGCAGATAGTACAGATAGTACGGAACCGATTCACTTGGTGCTTTAAGCACCTTAGAGAATCGTTCTCTTTGAGCTAAGGCGAGGCAACGCCATACTGGTTTAAAGTTAATCCACTATACAACGCTTCAAACCGATACAACTTAATACGCTTTTATCTCCATTGTCTCCGAACATCACCAACACCACTCATTAAATCTTATTATTTTTCATAGCATTAAGTGCAATTTACAATTTCTTATCTTTTTAGTATTGATAATTATTTCTATTAGCGTATAATCAAAACCACTCGGAAGCCGTCCGCTCCGAGCCATTAAACGACAGATTATCCCCTCTTCTTTTTGTCTCATTACCTTCGGAGTGCGCATATACGAGAAATACCGTTCCCATTTATCAGATACTCAAAACCGAAAAACACAAAACCCGCTATCTCGACAGCGGGTTTTGTGTTTGCATGAAGAACGAAACGGAATTCCCGTCAAACTGAGCATTGTATAGTGGATTAAATTTAAACCAGTACG
>NZ_KV794917.1:25599-36212 GCF_001808875.1 Neisseria sp. HMSC064E01 | reverse complement strand
GTCCTGATTTAAATTTAATCCACTATAAAAAGCCAAACTGGCGAAAGTCCCCTCTTCCGATGACACCTTTTCATCCATGGACAAAAGGTCGTCTGAAATGGACTCTCCAATTTCAGACGACCTCTAACCCAACACCCTAAAATCAAACCCTGACATAAAAACGTCGTCTGAAAACTGGATATCCGGTTTTCAGACGACGTTTTTGATAACGCTTATTTCAAACAGTCTTACTGCTGCGCGGCTGACTGGCTAACGGTTTCGCGTTTCAAACCGCCGCCGAGTGCTTTATAGAGGTCGGCGAGGTTTTCGAGGCGGGTGAGCTGATTGGCAAGCAACGCGGTTTCTGCGCCATAGCTGCTGCGCTCTGCGTCAAGCAGGTCGAGGGCGTTGGATACGCCGTGTTTGTAGCGCAGATTGATGAGACGCAGAGTGTCGTTGTAGGCGCGGCTTTGTTTGTTTAGCGCGGCGTAACTCTTGTCGAGTTGCTCGCGTGCGACCAAGGCGTTGGATACGTCTTGGAAAGCGGCTTGGACGGCGGCTTCGTACGCGACGATTTGCGCTTCTTTACGCAGCGTGGCTACGTCGAGATTCGCTTTGTTGCTACCCCAATTGAAAATCGGCAGGGTAATGGAAGGCGCAAACGACCAAATGCCTGTACCGCTTTTGAACAGACCACTCAACTCGCCGGACGCGGTGCCGACCGAACCGGTCAGGCTGATAGTGGGGAAGAAGGCGGCACGGGCTGCGCCGATGTTGGCATTGGCTTGTTTGAGCGAGTGTTCTGCGGCGCGGATGTCGGGACGGTTCAGCAGGACTTCGGAACTCAAGCCAGCAGGCAGTCGGGTGATTTTGAACTGTTTGCTCAAAGGCAGCGCGGCAGGCAGATCTTCCGGCAGGGGTTGGTTAATCAGGGTAGCCAAGGCATTGCGGGCTTGTTCGCGGTTTTTGACGGCGTTCGCGTAATCGGCTTTGGCAGATTCAATCAGGGCTTCCTGTTGACGCAAATCGACGGCGGAAATCACACCTGCTTTGTGGCGCATTTGGGAAAGTTTGTAAGTGGTTTCGCGGGTTTTAAGCACGCGCTGCGCCAATGCCATCGATTCTTGGGCGTACAGTTCGTTGAAATGGGCTTTGGCAACGGCGGCAATCAGGGCAAGGTGGGCGGCATCGCGGTTTGCGGCTACGCTGAAATAACCTTGCAATGCGGCTTGGCTGTTGCTGCGGACGCGCCCGAAAAGGTCAAGCTCGTAGGCTGCCGCGCCCAAACCGACGGTGTATTCGCTGCGGGTAACGCCGCCGCTCAAACTGCCTACCCGAGTTCCGGTACCGCTGGCGTTGATGCTCGGCAGCAGGTCGTTGCGGGCAATCATGTATTGCTTGCGGTAGATTTCGGCGTTCAACGCGGCTGTACGCAAATCAGTATTGCGTTCCAATGCGATGTCGATCAGGCGGTGAAGGCGCGGATCGGCAAAGTAATCTTGCCAACCCAATTCAGCGGCACGGATACCGTCGTCAACGGTGTCGTATTTAAACGTATCGGCAACGGCAACTTGAGGCTGCTCATATTTGGGCATCATGGTACAGGCCGATAAAGCCACGGCGGCGGCAACGGCGGTCAGTACAGGTTTGAATGTAATCTTCTTCATTTTAGAATCCTTTAGCATTTTGAGGCCGTCTGAAAAGTTTTCAGACGGCCTTTGCTTTAGTGCTTGTCTGAATCGTGTTTACCGTCTTCAATCATGCCGGCTTCAGCGGCGTGTTTGGCGGCCATCTCATGCTCGTGTGCAGTTTCCTTGAAGAATTTGCGCACAACCACATAGAACAAAGGCACAAGGAACACAGACAGAATCGTACCGATCAACATCCCCCAGAACACGGTCGTACCAATCGCACGTTGGCTGGCGGAGCTGGCACCGCTGGCAACATAGAGCGGTACCACACCCAAGATGAAGGCGAACGAAGTCATGATAATCGGACGGAAACGCAGGTGTGCGGCGGCAAGCGCAGCTTCAAGCGCGCTCTTGCCTTGCGCTTGCAGGTCTTTGGCAAACTCGATAATCAAAATCGCGTTTTTCGCACTCAAACCCATCACCGTAACGAAACCGACTTGGAAGTAGATATCGTTGGCGTATGCCGGAATGCTGCCCAGCAGTGCTTCAAACATGTTACGTCCGGTTACGCCCAATGCCGCGCCAATCAAGCCCAACGGAATCACAAGGATAACCGCCAACGGGATAGACCAGCTTTCATACAAAGCAGCCAATACCAAGAATACAGCGGCAGCGGCCAATGCGTACAACACGACAGTTTGCGAGCCGCCTTTGGCCTCTTCACGAGACTGATCGCCCCACTCCAGACTGTAACCGCTGCCCATTTCGTCAACCATTTGCTGTACCGCAGCCATGGCTTGACCGGAAGATACGCCATTAACAGGCGAGCCGGAAAGCTCCATTGCCGGATAACCATTGAAGCGGACGCTTTGCTCCATACCGGTTTCCCAAGAAACAGTAGCAATGGTAGAAAGCGGTACGGCAACACCGGATTTATTCGGTACGGTCAGGTTCAGAATATCGGCAGGCTGCATACGGGCACTTGCATCAGCTTGTACCATCACGCGTTGCAGACGGCCTTGATTCGGGAAGTCGTTGACATAAGACGAACCCAAAGAAGAAGCCAAAGCAGTACGGATATCAGAGAACGAAATACCTTGTGCAGCTGCTGCGGCACGGTTGATGTCGATTTTCAACTGCGGCGCATCTTCCAAACCGCTCGCACGAACGGTACTTGGGTTAAACAAACCGCTTTTACGCATTTTGTCAATCAACTCATTGCGCTTGGCCAACAATGCAGCATGGCCGCTGTTGTTACGGTCTTGCAGGTAAATCGTCAAGCCGGAGCCTGTACCCAATTCCATAATGGCAGGAGGCACAATCGCCAAACCGAAACCGTCTTTCAGCGTAGCCATCATCATGCCGGTCAGCTTACCGGAAATAGAAGTCGCATCGCTGCCCGGAGCAGTACGTTCGCTCCAGTCTTTCAGAATGACAAAGCCCATAGCCATGTTTTGACCGGAGCCTGCAAAGCTGAAGCCGGAAACGGTAATAATGTTCTCGATCTCAGGTACAGATTTTGCCAGTTGAGTGATTTGAGCCAAAGTTGCATCGGTACGCTCTTTGGTCGCGCCGGCAGGCAGCTGTACGCTCAACATCAAGTTACCTTGGTCTTCAGTCGGCAAGAAGGAAGTCGGCAGACGCATAAACAGGAATACGCCCACAACAGTCAAACCAATATAGACAACCATCATGCGTAAAGTCTTGCGCAAGACTTTGGCAACCCAGCCTTCGTAGCCGTGTGTCCAGCTGTCGAATTTTTTGTTAAACCAACCGAAGAAACCTTTTTTCTCTTCGTGATGACCCTTCTGAATCGGTTTGAGCATGGTGGCACACAATGCCGGAGTCAGCGTCAAGGCAAGGAATGCGGAGAAGCCGATAGATGCCGCCATGGTCAAGGCAAACTGTTTGTAAATGTTACCGGTTGCACCGCTAAACATTGCCAGTGGCACAAATACGGACATCAACACGGCAGTAATACCGATAACCGCGCCGGAAATCTGACCCATCGCTTTTTTGGTGGCAGCCTTAGGCGACAAACCTTCGCTCGCCATAATACGCTCAACGTTTTCAACGACCACAATCGCGTCATCGACCACAATACCGATCACCAATACCATCGCAAACATGGTCAATACGTTAATCGACATACCCATGTATGAGATAAAGGCAAAACCGCCCAACAGGGAAATCGGTACAACAATAGTCGGAATCAGCGTATAGCGGATGTTTTGCAGGAAGAGATACATCACCAAGAATACCAAAACAATGGCTTCCAAAAGCGTATGGATCACTTTCTCAATCGAAATTTCCACAAATTTGGAAGTATCGTAAGGAACTTTCCAGCTCATACCGTCTGGGAAATACTTCTGCAAAACCGCCATTTTTTCTTTCACAGCAGTCGCTGTTGCCAAAGCGTTACCGCTGTTAGACAGCATCACTGCCATACCGGTGGTATTCACGCCGTTCAAGCGGGTGGAAGAAGAATAGTCCTGCATACCCAAGCTGACTTTGGCAACGTCTTTCAGATAGACATTCGAGCCGTCGGTATTGGATACCAAAATGATGTTGCCGAACTCTTCAGCAGTGCTCAGCTGACCTTGCGCTGTAACGGTTGCTGAAATAGTCTGACCTGCAGCCGCCGGCAAAGAGCCGATAGAGCCTGCAGAAATTTGGATATTTTGAGTAGCCAGTGCGTTGGTTACCGTTGCAAAAGACAAGTTGTAGTTTTGCAGTTTTTTCGGGTCAACCCAAATACGCATGGCGCGTTGCGCACCAAACAATTGTACCTGCCCTACCCCGTCGATACGCTGCAGTTCAGGAATGATATTGCGCTGGGCGTAATCGTTCATTTCCTCAATGGATTGCTTTTCAGAAGAAAGCATGACCACTTGCAAGAAGTTGGAACGCGCTTTAGATACGGTTACACCATATTGCTGTACGGTAGAGGGCAATGTGGACAACACTTCCGACAATTTGTTCTGCACGTCTACCTGCGCCAAATCTTCATTGGTTTCCGGTGTAAACGTCAGACTGACGCTGCCGCTGCCGCTGGAATTAGCAGAAGTCGTCATATAGTCCAAACCTTCCACACCGTACATATTACGTTCGATAACGGCCAGTACGCTGTCTTCCATTACCTGAGCAGAAGCGCCCGGATAAGTAGCGCGCAAAGTAATGGTCGGTGCAGCAACGGACGGATATTGGGAAATCGGCAGTTTTTGAATGCCGAAAATACCCGCTGCGATGATAAAAATCGCAATAACCCATGCAAAAATGGGGCGGTCAATAAAAAACTTAGACATTCATGCGTTCCTTATTTGGCTTCAGATGCAGCTTTAGCTTCAGGCTTGGCCTCGGATGCAGCTTGGCCGTCTGAAACTGCCGTTGTTGCTGCCGCAGCGCTTGCAGGCGGCGTCCATTCTTTCGGCGTTACCTGTTTAGCACCCGACATAGCGGCAATGCTGATGCCTTCAACAATCACTTTGTCGCCGTCTTTCAGGCCGTCTGTAATCACCCAATTGCTACCTTGCTGTTGGGCAACGGTCACGACACGCGCTTCCATTTCGCTCTTGTCATTCACCACCATCACCGTATCTTGCGAACCGCGGGTAACTGCTTGCTGCGGCACTACAAATGCATTATCCACTGCCACTTGTTCCATCAACACGCGTACATACAAGCCCGGCATCAAGATATTTCTGTCGTTAGGAATGGCGGCGCGCAAGGTAATTTGACCGGTCGTTTCGTTGACAGTCGGATCTGCAAACAGCAGACGGCCTTTTTCAGGGTAAACCGTACCGTCGTCAAATTTGATATCCACTGCAATCGCGCCGTTTGCCGCCAACAATTTGCCTTCGGCAACCTGTTGACGCAGTTTCATAACCTCACTGGCAGATTGGGTAACGTTGACATACATCGGGTTGGTTTGTTGGATGGTGGCCAAAACAGTGGTATCGCCGGCATTCAACAGCGTACCTTCAGAAACTTTAGATTGACCGATAAAGCCGGAAATCGGCGCAGTAATGCGGGATCGGTTCAGGCTGATACCGGCAGATTTGATGGCTGCTTGAGCGGATTTGACGCCTGCCTCTGCTGAACGCTTGGCCGTTACCGCCGCATCATATTCTTGTTGGCTGATGGCATCGGCGGCAACCAGCGGTTTGTAGCGGGCCAGGTCGGCGTTCGCTTTAGCCAAAGTCGCTTGCGCACTTGCCAACTGGGCGCGTGCGCTTTCTAAATTTGCTTCATAAGTCGAGCTGTCGATTTGGTACAAAGGCTGACCGGCTTGCACATAGCTGCCCTCTTGGAATAGGCGTTTTTGCAAAATACCGCCGACTTGGGCGCGAACTTCGGCAGTACGCAACGATTCCAGACGGCCCGGCAACTCAGTTGTCAATGCAACGGTTTCCGGATGCACAGTAACCACACGGACTTCAGGCGCAGGTTGTTTTTGCTGTTGCTGACTGCCTTGCGCCTGTTGGCCGGCTGCTTTTTCATCGCCTTTGCCACAAGCGGAAAGCGCCAACGCAGTAGCTGCTGCAATTGCCGCGACACGCATCATTTTAGAAGCATAAAGAGCCATAATTTTCCTATCTCTATAAATAAATAAAGGTTTGACTAATTAAAAATCGATTAGTTTGATCTCATATTTCACAAACAGAAATTACCTGCTTTTGTGAAAAACAGGCTGATTATATAGTGTTGAGAAACACTATCAAGTATTAAATTAAATTATACATACATTCTTGCATGTTCAGAAGTAATTTTTTATAATTCAAGCCATAAATTTACATTGCTACAAAATAATTATGAGAAGAACCAAAACCGAAGCTTTAAAAACCAAAGAATATCTCATGCTTGCCGCATTGGATACGTTTTATAAGAAAGGCATTGCCCGCACTTCGCTCAACGAAATCGCCCAAGCCGCAGGCGTAACGCGCGGCGCGCTGTATTGGCATTTCAAAAACAAAGAAGATTTGTTTGACGCCTTGTTCCAACGGATTTGCGACGACATCGAAAGCTGCATGAAGGAGGATTCAAACAATAATAACGAACAGGCCTGGCCAAGTTTCCGCCTGACCCTGACCCGTTTTTTCGAGCGACTGCAACACAACGAGCTTCACTATAAATTCCACAGCATTTTGTTCTTAAAATGTGAACACACCGATCAAAACGAAGCGGTCATCGCCATCGCTAAAAAACACCAATCCTTATGGCGTGAAAAAATCGTTGCGGTACTGACCGATGAGGTACAACAAAAAGCCCTGGCGGATAACTTAGACATCGACATGGCGGTCATCTTCATCAAGTCTTCATTAGACGGCTTGATTTGGCGTTGGCTCTCTTCCGGGCAAGGATTTGATTTGGCGCAAACCGCCCCCCGCATGATTGAAATCATCATTGATACACTGGAAAACCATCCGCAATTAAGAAAACAATCATAAACATCAAAAATAAAAGGCCGTCTGAAACATTAAAAGTTTCAGACGGCCTTTTGGTTCAAATCTAATTAACGTGTTACCGGTTTGTAACGGATACGTTTCGGTTTCGCGCCCTCTTCGCCCAAACGGCGTTTCTTATCGGCTTCATATTCCTGATAGTTGCCGTCGAAGAACACCCATTTCGAATCGCCTTCGCACGCCAAGATATGCGTGGCGATGCGGTCGAGGAACCAGCGGTCGTGAGAAATCACCATCACGCTGCCGGCAAATTCCAGCAATGCATCTTCCAACGCGCGCAGGGTTTCCACGTCGAGGTCGTTGGATGGTTCGTCCAGCAGCAACACATTGCCGCCGCTCAACAAAGTTTTTGCCAAGTGCAAACGTCCGCGTTCGCCGCCCGACAATTGACCTGCGATTTTGCTTTGGTCGCTGCCTTTGAAGTTGAAACGACCCAAATATTGGCGGGCGGGAATTTCAAACTGCCCGACCTGCAAAATGTCGCGGCCTTCGGCAATGTTGTCAAACACGGTTTTGTCGTTTTGCAAACCTTCGCGGCTTTGGTCAATCAGGCTCATTTTCACGGTTTGCCCGATTTTCACTTCGCCGGAATCGGGCTGCTCTTTGCCCGCAATCATTTTGAACAGCGTCGATTTACCCGCGCCGTTCGGGCCGATGATGCCGACAATCGCGCCCGCAGGTACTTTGAAGCTCAAATCGTCAATCAGCACTTTATCGCCGAACGATTTGGAAACGTTCACAAATTCAATCACTTCGTTACCCAAACGCTCGGCGACGGGAATGAAGATTTCCTGCGTTTCATTGCGTTTTTGGTATTCGTAGTTGCTCATTTCTTCAAAACGCGCCAGACGCGCTTTGGACTTGGCTTGGCGGCCTTTGGCATTCTGGCGCACCCATTCCAATTCCTGCTTCATCGCCTTCACACGCGCGGCTTCGGATTTCGCCTCGTTTTCCAAGCGTTTTTCTTTCTGCTCCAGCCAAGACGAGTAATTGCCTTTCCACGGAATACCGTGTCCGCGGTCGAGTTCCAAAATCCATTCGGCGGCGTTGTCCAAGAAGTAGCGGTCATGCGTTACCGCAACGACTGTACCGGGGAAGCGCACCAGAAATTGCTCCAGCCATTCCACCGATTCCGCATCCAAGTGGTTGGTCGGCTCGTCCAGCAGCAGCATATCGGGTTTGCTCAACAAGAGTTTGCACAAGGCAACGCGGCGTTTTTCACCGCCGGACAGATTGCCGATTTTGGCATCCCATTCCGGCAGGCGCAGCGCATCGGCGGCGATTTCCAATTCATGTTCCGCACCGCCGCCCGTGGACGAACCCGCCGCAATAATCGCTTCCAAGCGGCCCTGCTCTTCCGCCAGCGCGTCAAAATCCGCATCGGGATTCGCGTACTCGGCATACACTTCTTCCAAGCGTTTTTGTGCCGCCGCCACTTCGCCTAAACCGCTTTCCACTTCCTCGCGCACGGTTTTTTCAGGATCAAGCTCCGGCTCTTGCGGCAGATAGCCGATTTTGATGCCGCCCATCGGCACGGCTTCGCCCTCAAATTCCTTATCCACACCCGCCATAATCCGCAGCACGGTGGACTTGCCCGCGCCGTTCAAACCGAGCAGGCCGATTTTCGCGCCGGGGAAGAAGGAAAGGGAAATATCTTTAATGATGGTTTTCTGCGGCGGCACAACCTTGCTCACGCGCAGCATAGAATAGACGTATTGTTGGGACATGGTTTTCTCAATTCGGTCAAACAAATTTCAGACGACCCATTTTAACCGATTGCACCGATTGTTGCTTGCACGGATGATATTTAGAGGGGAAACAGATGGGATGGATTGATTTGTTTGGATGTGGAGAAAGGTCGTCTGAAATCCTCTTTCAGACGACCTTTCTTCATTTTTTCACAGAAATATCCCCCCGCACAACCTTACTCTTCAGCCTGCCACTTGCTTTTTCCAATCGACACTCCCTGTCAAATCGGTATTGAAATGCGCGCCGATGTTCTGCCGCCTGGCGTATGCGGCTTGGGCGACGGCGAGGCTGCATTCGAGCAGGTTGCGGTTTTCGTATTCGGACGCGGTGCGCGGCTCTATTTGTTTTTGCTTCCAAAGCCGCAGTTGGGCAATGGCGCGGCGCAGGTCGGTATCGTTGCGGAGGATGCCGAGATGGCGTTGGTTGAACGCTTGCAGGACGGGACGGCTGAATGTGTTTTGGAGGTCGTCTGAAAAGATGCCTGCTTCGGCGGAGGGGTTTTCAGACGACCTTTTGGACGGTGCGGTTTGGAATGCTTGTCCGTCCGCGATGGTTTGGGCAGCAAGCCTGGCGGTAACGACGCATTCGAGCAGGGAGTTACTGGCGAGGCGGTTGGCTCCGTGCAAGCCGGTGCAGGCGGTTTCGCCTAAGGCGTAGAGCTGCGGCAGGGAGGTTCTGCCACTGGGGTCGGTTTGGATGCCGCCGCAGGTGTAGTGTTGCACGGGGCGGACGGGGATGGCTTGGCGCGTGATGTCCAAGCCGCATTGGGACAGGCAGTGCCGATGGATGGACGGGAAATGCCGGCGGACGAACGCTGCGGGTTGATGGCTGATATCGAGCGAGACGAAGTCTTGCGTTTGTTTGGCGATTTCGGCGGCGATGGCGCGGGCAACGATGTCGCGCGGCGCGAGTTCGGCGCGACGGTCGTAATGCGGCATAAACCGTTCGCCCGATTGGTTGGTCAGGATGCCGCCTTCGCCGCGCACAGCTTCGGAAATCAGGAAGGTGCGGCCGTTTTCAGACGACCTTGCCAAGCCTGTGGGGTGGAATTGGATAAATTCGAGGTTTTCGACTGCGCAGCCTGCGCGTATCGCCATGGCGATGGCGTCGCCCGTGCATTCGGGCGGCGTGGTGGTGGCGGCGTAAATCTGTCCCAAGCCGCCGCCTGCGAGTACGGTATGGAGGGCGCGGATGCGGTAGGTTTCTTGCGTTCGGCAGTCGAGGACGGTCAGCCCGCACGCTGCGCCTGATTCGGTTTGGACGTCCAACGCCATCTGCCGCTCGCAAACGCGGATGTTCGGGCGGCGGCGTATTTGGGCAATCAGGCTCTGCATGACGGCTTCGCCCGTGTAATCGGCGACGTGGGCGATTCGGCGGCAGGTATGCCCGCCTTCGCGCGTCAGGTGCAGGTCGTTATTATTTTGGTCGAACGCCACGCCCTGCGCCAGCAGCCATTCGATTGCCGGTTTGCCCTGCGACAGGATGGTGCGGACGGCGGCTTCGTCGCACAAGCCCGCGCCCGCTTCCAAGGTATCGGCAACGTGTTTTCCGATGTCGTCCTCTCCCGACCACGCCGCCGCAATCCCGCCTTGCGCATGACGGCTGGCGGTGTCGTCCAGCCGGTTTTTGCACAAAATGACGATGCGGAACGATTCAGGCAGCGACAGGGCGAGCGTCAGTGCCGCCAGCCCGTTTCCGGCAATCAATACGTCGCAATCGGTTTGCATGGTGTTGTCCTTGTTTGAGGGGTCGTCTGAAACGGTATAGTGGATTAAATTTAAACCAGTACGGC
>NZ_KV794917.1:14525-25499 GCF_001808875.1 Neisseria sp. HMSC064E01 | reverse complement strand
GATTTAAATTTAATCCACTATAATATGGACGGCAAATCAGGCGGGTCCCATGCCGTTGAACACATCTTTTTTCTTCAGCCCTGCCGCGAAGTCGAGCATACGCTGCAAAGGCAGTTTGGCGGCTTCGCCCAGCTTTCTGTCCATCAGGATTTCGTTGCACCCGCTTGTCAGGGCGTATTTGATGCCGCCCAGCGAATTCATCGCCATCCACGGGCAGAACGCGCAGCTTTTGCAGCTTCCGCCGTTGCCTGCCGTCGGTGCGGCGATGAATTCTTTGTCGGGCGCCTGCTTTTGCATTTCGTGCAGGATGCCCAAGTCGGTCGCCACGATGAATTTTTTTTCGGGACGCGATACGGCGGCTTTGAGCAGTTTGCTGGTCGAGCCGACCACGTCGCCCAGTTCGATGACGCTTTGCGGCGATTCGGGATGAACCAGCACCACTGCGTCGGGATGTTCCGCCTTCAGTGCCGCCAGCTCCTGCCCTTTAAATTCGTTGTGGACGATGCACGAACCCTGCCACAACAGCATATCCGCGCCCGTTTCGCGGCGGATGTAGTCGCCGAGGTGGCGGTCGGGTCCCCAAATCAGTTTCTCGCCGCGCGATTTCAGATACGACACGATTTCCAACGCCACCGAAGACGTTACCACCCAGTCGGCACGCGCTTTCACGGCTGCGGAAGTGTTGGCGTACACCACCACCGTGCGGTCGGGGTGTCGGTCGCAAAACGCCGAAAACGCCTCTTCCGGGCAACCCAAATCCAAAGAACATTCTGCTTCCAAATCAGGCATCAGCACCGTTTTTTCAGGGCAGAGGATTTTCGCGCTCTCGCCCATGAAGCGTACACCCGCCACCACCAGCGTACCGGCTTCGTGTTCCGCGCCAAAGCGTGCCATTTCCAGCGAATCGCCCACACATCCGCCCGTTTCCAAAGCCAAATCCTGAATCAGCGGATCGACGTAATAATGCGCCACCAAGACCGCGTTTTTCTCCTTCAGCAAAGTCTTGATTTCGTCTTTCAGACGACCTGCCGTCTCGCGGTCGGGCGTGTCGGCAACCTTCGCCCACGCCTGACGGATTTGGCAGGCGGAAGTCGGCGTTTGGATGAGGGGCATATCGTAGTCGAACGAGCGGCGGGCGGCGGTTTGCATGATGTTTCCTTGTAGCTAGTTTTGAGGCGGCATGAAGGTTTGCCGTCTGTTTTTCAAACTGTTCCTATATTATGCTCAACTTGAGTATAATATGCAAGGTCGTCTGAAAACAGGTTTGAGATACCGCAAAACCGACCCGCTTCGTTCCGACAAACCGCTTTGGTTTACAATAAAGCCTTTCCCACCCGCAGAAAGCCGAGCATGGACGCCTACCCCGAAGCCGAAGCCCCGCCGCAAAGCATCGTCGAGCTGGTTCCCGTATTGATTGCCGTTACCGACGGCGGCCTGCGGGTGTTGACCGTCGCCCAAGGCACGCTCCTGCCCAACGGCCCGCTCTCCCCCCTGCGCAATTCCCTGCAGGCGGGCGTGAAGCTGTGGGTCGCCAAGCAGACTTCGCAGCCTATGGGCTATGTGGAACAGCTTTACACCTTTGTCGACACCCACCGCCGCAACGAACACGGCATGCCCGTCTTGTACGTCAGCTATCTGGGGCTGGTGCGCGAGGCAGCCGACAGCATCCTGCACCCGGATGCGAAATGGCAGGACTGCTACGACTATTTCCCGTGGGAAGACTTGCGCACCGACGGCGGGCAGCGCGACGCCATCGTCAGCCACCTGCGCATTTGGACAAACTCGGCGGACACGGAGGAAGTCCGCCAAAAGCGGCTCAAGCGCATTCATTTGTGTTGGGGGGTCGAACCGGAAAACTGGTCGGAAGAATACGTTTTGCAACGCTATGAAATGTTGTATGAAAGCGGCTTGATAGCGGAAGCCACCGAGCCGCAGGCAAACTTCGACTTCGCGCTCACGGGACAGCCCATGCGCCACGACCACCGCCGCGTACTGGCGACCGCCCTGTCCCGCCTGCGCGCCAAAATCAAATACCGCCCCGTGATTTTCGAACTGATGCCGCCCGAATTCACGCTGCTGCAACTGCAAAACAGCGTCGAAGCCATCAGCGGCAGATTGCTGCACAAGCAAAACTTCCGCCGCCAGATTCAGCAGCAAAACCTCATCGAGCCGTCGGATACCGGCGTATCGGGCAGCAAAGGCCGTCCCGCGCAGCTTTACCGCTTCCGCGACGACGTCCTGCCCGACAGGCTGATTTCGGACATCGGACTGCCGCTGGGCAGCCGTTAGCCCGTTTTCAGACGACCTCAAATGAAGTTTTGCCTCATCGGTGCAACATTAATCTTTTTCAATAAAGGAAACCCCATGTCGTCTGAAAACACCCTCTTCCCCCTGCCCGATACCCTGCTGCGCCCCATGGTGGAGCAAGCCCTGAGCGAAGACTTGGGCAGGCGCGGCGACATTACGTCCGCCGCCGTTATCGCCCCCGATAAAACCGCCAAACTCTTCCTCGTCAGCCGCGAAGACGGCGTCATCGCCGGCATGGACTTGGCGCGCCTCGCCTTTCAGACGATGGATCCGTCCGTCCGCTTCCAAGCCGAAATCCAAGACGGGCAAGCTGTCCGCGCAGGTCAGACGCTGGCCGCCGTCGAAGGCAACGCCCGCGCCCTGCTCGCCGCCGAACGAACCGCGCTCAACTACCTCACGCACTTAAGCGGCATCGCCACCGCCACCGCGCGTGCCGTCGCCGAAGTCGCCGAATACGGTACAGACATCGTGTGCAGCCGCAAAACCATCCCCCTGCTGCGCGTCCTGCAAAAATACGCCGTCAGGGCAGGCAGCGGCGTGAACCACCGCATGGGTTTGGACGACGCCGTACTCATCAAAGACAACCACCTCGCCTATTGCGACAGCATCGCCCAAGCAGTTCGGCAGGCAAAACAGGCGGTTGGACCGTTGACCTGCGTGGAAATCGAAGTGGACACGCTGGCACAACTGGACGAAGCCATCGCAGCGGGCGCGGAACGGATTTTGCTGGACAACATGGACGACGAAACCCTAAAAGAAGCGGCAAACCGCTGTCACACGCAAACCGCCCACCCCCACACCATCTATTGCGAAGCATCGGGCGGCATCGGCTTCGACCGCTTACGGAGCGTGGCGCAAACCGGCGTGGACGGCATCGCCCTCGGCTATCTGACCCACAGCAGCCGCTCGTTGGACATAGGTTTGGATTTCGTGGCGTAAATTTCGCCGAAGACAGCGGCGCAGAAAGAAAATCCATTCAAAAACGCCCGTTTCGTCATTCCCGCACAGGCGGGGTAAAGATGACGAAACGGGCGTTTTTTGGAGTGGATTAAAATTGCAATGATAAGGCGTTGCCAACGCCCTTATGTACTTTAGCGAAATTACTTTATTTTCGACACGCAACTTACCGGTTGTCGTCATTCCCGCCCCTGTCCTCGCGTAGGCAGGGGCGGGAATGACGGAAGAACGTATCAAAACCGGGCGGGTAGGATATAAATGTGATGCGGCAAACAAGGTTACAGTTGCGCAAAGGTCGTCTGAAACCCCTTCACCTGATTTTCAGACGACCTCAATCCAGATCGCTTTCGGGCAATTCTGCCGAACCCATGCGGCGCAGGATGATGTTGGTCTTGTTGCGCAGGCGTTTGCTTTTGGGGTTGTCGGCGTAAAACAGCGGCGCGGGGACGCGGGCGGCGAGTTTGGCGGCCTGCTGTTTGGTCAGGTTGGCGGCGGGTCTTTTATAGAAATACTGGGACGCGGCTTCTGCGCCGAATATGCCGTAGTGCCATTCGATGGCGTTCAGATACAGCTCGAAAATGCGGTCTTTGTCGGTAACGGCTTCCATCATCGCGGTAATCGCGGCTTCTTCGCCTTTGCGGACGTAACTGCGGCTTTCGTTCAGAAACAGGTTTTTGGCAAGCTGTTGGCTGATGGTCGAGCCGCCTGCTTTAACTTCGCCGCTTTGTTTGTTGCGCTTGATGGCGTATTGGATGCCGCCCCAGTCAAAGCCTCCATGTTCGGCGAATTTGGCGTCTTCGGAGGCAATCAGGGCTTTTTTCAGGTTGACTGAAATGCGGTCGTAAGGCACCCAGCGGTAATCGAGTGCGACATCTTTGCCTTCGCTTTGAAACTGCCGCATCCGCATCGCCATGAAGGCGGTTTTGTTCGGCGCGACGGCGCGGTAAGTGATGATGTTGCCGTACACATAAGCGTTGAAAAAGATAAATGCGCCCAAAGGCAGGGCAATCAGCCATTTGATGATGCGGAACATTTTATAACTCTCTCATATATTGGACGACAGGCTGTACATCGGGCGCAAAGCCGCGCCAGAGACGGTAGGAAGCTGCTGCCTGTCCGACCAGCATACCCAATCCGTCGGCGGTTTGTTTTGCGCCTGATTGGCGGGCAAACGCTAAAAACGGCTCTGCCGCTTCGCCGTAAACCATATCGTAAGCCAAAGTGCAATGTTCAAAGATTTTCGGCGATACGGCGGGAAGCTGTCCGCTTAAGCCGCCGGATGTGCCGTTGATGATGATGTCGAAGCCGCCTTCCAGTTCATCCAAAGGTATGGCTTCAATACCGAAATGCGCCGCCATTTCCGCCGCTTTGGTGTGGGTTCGGTTGGCGATAACGATGCGAGCGGGGCAGTATTCTTTCAATACGGGAATGACGCCGCGCACCGCGCCGCCTGCGCCGAGCAGTAAGACGGTTTTGCCGGAAATCTCTACACCCAGCCTTTTTGCAATATCGTCCGTCAGTCCGAGTCCGTCGGTATTGTCGCCGCGTATTTTACCGTTTTCCAGCAAAATCAGCGTATTGACCGCACCCGCCGCCAAAGCGCGTTCCGAATGTTCGTCCGACAAGGCAAACGCTTCCTGCTTGAATGGTACGGTAACATTCGCGCCGCGCCCGCCGTCGGCAAAAAACGCTTCGACCGCCGGCGCGAAACCGCCGATGTCGGCGCAAATGCGTTCGTATTCGATTTCAACGCCTTCCTGCAAGGCAAACTGCCGATGGATTTGTGGCGATTTGCTGTGCGCGACGGGGTTGCCGAAAACGGCATAACGGGGAATAGTGTTCATAAAAATCCTATTAGGCAGGACAAATGCAAAGACCGCCCATTATAACCGCCTTTTCCGCCTGATACCGCTGTTTTCCAATAATTTGGAATATGTACCAGATTGTTGACAATCAGGTCGTCTGAAACTATATTCCGCAAGTCAGAAATTTAGCGGATTTGCGGTTTCAGACGACCTTCGCCGTGATAAAATGCAGCAGATTTTCCGCGAGATTCCGTATCCGTTACTTCCCATTAGGAGCCGAAAATGTCTATCAAAGACGCAGTAAAACTGATTGAAGAAAGCGAAGCCCGCTTCGTAGATTTGCGCTTTACCGATACCAAAGGCAAGCAGCACCACTTCACCATCCCCGCCCGCATCGTCCTCGACGACCCTGAAGAGTGGTTTGAAAACGGTCAGGCGTTTGACGGCTCGTCCATCGGCGGCTGGAAAGGCATTCAGGCATCCGACATGCAGTTGCGCCCCGACCCTGCAACTGCCTTTATCGACCCCTTCTTCGACGATACCACCGTCGTCCTCACCTGCGACGTCATCGCCCCCGCCGACGGTCAAGGTTACGACCGCGACCCGCGCTCCATCGCCCGCCGCGCCGAAGCCTACCTCAAATCCACCGGCATCGGCGACACTGCCTACTTCGGCCCCGAACCCGAATTCTTCGTCTTCGACGGCGTAGAGTTTGAAACCGACATGCACAAAACCCGTTACGAAATCACGTCCGAAAGCGGCGCATGGGCAAGCGGCCTGCACATGGACGGTCAAAACACCGGCCACCGCCCTACCGTCAAAGGCGGCTACGCCCCCGTCGCTCCGATTGACGCCGGACAAGACCTGCGTTCCGCCATGGTGAACATTTTGGAAGAACTCGGCATCGAAGTCGAAGTCCACCACGCCGAAGTCGGCACCGGCAGCCAAATGGAAATCGGCACGCGCTTCGCCACTTTGGTCAAACGCGCCGATCAAACCCAAGACATGAAATACGTCATCCAAAACGTCGCCCACAACTTCGGCAAAACCGCCACCTTCATGCCCAAACCTATCATGGGCGACAACGGCAGCGGCATGCACGTCCACCAATCCATCTGGAAAGACGGTCAAAACCTGTTCGCAGGCGACGGCTATGCCGGCTTGAGCGACACCGCGCTCTACTACATCGGCGGCATCATCAAACACGCCAAAGCCCTGAACGCGATTACCAATCCGTCCACCAACTCCTACAAACGCCTCGTACCGCACTTCGAAGCACCGACCAAGCTCGCCTACTCTGCCAAAAACCGTTCCGCGTCCATCCGCATCCCGTCCGTGAACAGCAGCAAGGCACGCCGCATCGAAGCGCGTTTCCCCGACCCGACCGCCAACCCATACTTGGCGTTCGCCGCCCTGCTGATGGCGGGTTTGGACGGCATTCAAAACAAAATCCATCCGGGCGACCCTGCCGATAAAAACCTCTACGACCTGCCGCCGGAAGAAGACGCACTCGTCCCAACCGTCTGCGCCTCTTTGGAAGAAGCACTCGCCGCCCTCAAAGCCGACCACGAATTCCTGCTGCGCGGCGGCGTGTTCAGCAAAGACTGGATCGACAGCTACATCGCCTTCAAAGAAGAAGACGTACGCCGCATCCGCATGGCGCCGCATCCTTTGGAATTTGAAATGTATTACAGCCTGTAATTCGCATTTCCAGTCAGGCTAAACGAAAGGTCGTCTGAAAACCTTGTTTCCAGGTTTTCAGACGACCTTTTCTTATCGTTCAAAATCAATCGTCAGAACGTTTTGCTGAATTCGACAAACATTCTGGTTTTGCCGTATTCGTAGTATTTGTCGTTGCTCCATGTTTTGTGGTGGGCGACGGTCAGGCGCGGGGTGATGCCTTTGAAGTGGAAGGCGCGGTGCCACACGGCGAGCGAAATATCTGCTTCTTTATCGCGGCGGTTTTCCTGACCGCTCAAAAGGCTGGGCGTTTGATAACGGCGTTGCGCCGCACTCAGCCGCAACATGGTGGACAGCCCTTTGCCCCATTCCTGCCCCCATGCGGTACGGAGGCTGTAACGGTCGAAGCTGTCCGATTTGTCTTCTTTATTGCGTTCCTGATAGATGTCGAAACCGCCGACCCAGTATTGACGGGCGTTTCGGTAATAGACGACGGAATTGCTCAGCAGGCGGTTGTTGTTGTCGGATTTGGCGCGGCGGGTGTTTTTCAGACGACCCATTTCAACGGCGCTCAAGGTTTGCAGCTTAGGCTGCCACCAGCGGTTGATGTGCAGGCGCGCACCGCTAGAGTAGGTGTACGGATCGTTGCCGTAGAAGCGGCGTTCGTGGAACGGGGTCAAGCCGATGTCGTTGCGCTGGTCGGCGTAGCCTGCGCCTACTGAGAAGCGAGTGGTCACGTCGTTATACTTGGTTCGTTCGGGATAAACTTTGCCGTAGGTATCCACTCCTGCCGTAACGTACCAGCCTTTGGGCAGCGACCATTTTTTCTCTGCGCCGAGTTGGTAGTTGATGGCGGTGGCGTCGATAGGCTCGGGGAAAGTCCAGTTGCCGTATGTGCGGCGGCTGGGGGCTTGGTTGATGTTTTGTTCGCGGGTCACGCTCAAGCCGGCGTTAAATTTCCACGAATCGCGTTCGCGCAGGGCTTTGCGGTAGGACTCGATGCCTTTGACGAACGGCTCGGGCAGATTGGGTTCTGTTTTGAGTTTGTCGAACTGGTCGGCGGCGGCTTCGTTTTGCTTGTCTTCAAACAAAGCGGTTGCAAGCTGCCAGCGGACGACGGGGGCATCGGGGGTTTCGGCGATAAATTGACGGTAATACCCGATGGCTTCTTTCATTTTGCCGTCGTTTTGGGCAACCAGTCCGCGTGCGTAGAGCGCCATGTTTTTATCGTGTCCCTGCCATTGTTCGTAAATCGGCAGGACGACTTTGATGCCCGCGATGTTGCGTGAAACAACGGCGGAATACATGGCGCGGGAAAGCAATTGGGGATTGTCGAGCAGGGTTTTGGCATCGACGTTGACGACTTTTTCAGACGACGTTTCGGCGGCAGGCTTGGCCGCTTCTGCTTCGACGGGGTCAGGTTCTGCCGTTTTGACCTGCAACTCGGGGGCAGGCTGGTTTTGAGTCTCGGGTGGCACGTCGGCGGCTTCTGCTGCGGACACGGCGAGCAGGGAGAGGAGCAAGAGTGGTTTTTTCATGATCTTTGCAATGTGTGAACGTTGGTATTGTAGTGATTGCGTCAATATTTTTTATTTGAGATCGGACAACACCATTTATTCTCTTCGGTACTGTTTTGTCTCAATATTATGTTGAGCGCGGATTTTACCGTGTTTTACGGTAAAACAAAATATTGCGGGGGTAAATAAAACGATAGGGCATGATTCAGCTTTGTTCTGTTTCGGCGCAAATCCGCCCTGCCCTGTTGATTGAATGCCGTTTGTCCAATCCTATGCAAAGGTCGTCTGAAAAGAGGTTTCAGACGACCCGTGTTTTCTTCCGAACGGTTTTTACGGAGAAAACAAATGTTGTAAAAACCATAAACAATTGTTAACGCCGCCATGTAAAAAGGTCGTCTGAAACCTCTTTTCAGACGACCTTTCGGGTATTTCTCGATTTAGCGTTTGTCCAAGTCTAAATCAGCTTTGTATTCGATGCGACCGTGTCCTTTGTTTTCGATGGATACGTCCAATTCTTGTGCGCCGCGTTTGAATTTCAAATCGGCATCATCGTTTCTGATTTCCGATTCGACCACTTGAAAACCTTTACTGCGCGCGTGGGCAATGACTTTTTTCACCAAAGACGGAATCGGGTTGCCGCGTGCGGGCAGCTCGGCTTCGTATTCGAATTCGCCGTTGCCCTGACGATCGGCTTTGACCGTATGCGCGCCTGCGGGAAGGTAAATTTCAGCAGGAAGCGGAGCGGCGAAAGCGGTGGCGGAGAAAAGCGCCAAAATGCCGGTTGCCAATAAAGATTTTGTTTTAGCCATACTGTATCCTTTCGGGGAAGGCATATAAAAACGCCGCCATGTTATCGGCAAGGCAACACCCTATCAAGCAAATAAACTTTGTTTTACGTATGACGATGTTTTTGCGCGCAGCGTTTACGCGGTTTTGCGATAACCCTGCAAAACCCTGCGTCTTGCCTGTATAATAAAAGGTTTTCAGACGACCTTTTGAAACACGGCTTTTGCGCTTTCGGGTAAAATAGCCGCTTTGTTTTTATTCAGGCAGCTTCAACCAAATGTCTTCCTCCCTTTCCAAAAAAACCGCCTACCTGCTGATTGCGCTGGTCGGCATCGCGCTTGACCAACTGACCAAATGGGAAATCCTTGCCCACTTCCAAGAAGGCGAGCGCCTCAATATCATCCCCTCTTTCTTCGACCTGACCCTTGCCTACAACCCCGGCGCGGCGTTCAGCTTTCTTGCTGATCAAGGAGGCTGGCAGAAATTCTTTTTCTTAGGGCTGGCACTCGTTATCAGCGCGTATCTCGCCCGTGCTATTCTGCGCGACGAGTTCCGCCTTTCGGGCAAAATCGGTGCAGCCATGATTATCGGCGGCGCGCTCGGTAACGTCATCGACCGACTGATTCACGGTCATGTGGTTGATTTTTTACTGTTTTACTGGAAGGATTGGTATTATCCTGCATTTAATGTTGCCGACAGCTTTATCTGCGTCGGTGCCGTTTTATTGGTTTTGGACGGACTGTTCCACAAAAAAGACCCCAAACCGACTGACGAAGCAGTAGCCGACGAACCGACAACCGACAACCCTTAAGGTCGTCTGAAATCCGGACCATACACATGACCCAAAAAACCATCATCCTTGCCAACCCGCGCGGCTTCTGCGCCGGCGTTGACCGCGCCATCAGCATCGTCGAGCGCGCGCTGGAAGAATTCGGCGCACCGGTTTACGTCCGCCACGAAGTCGTCCACAACAAATTCGTCGTGGACAACCTGCGCGAAAAAGGCGCGGTATTCATCGAAGACCTCGCCGACGTACCCAAAGACGCCATCCTGATTTACTCGGCACACGGCGTCTCCAAAGCCGTGCAGCAGGAAGCCGCCGAACGCGGGTTCCGCGTATTCGATGCCACCTGCCCGCTCGTGACCAAAGTCCACAAAGAAGTCGCCCGCCTCGACGCGCAAGACTGCGAAATCATCATGATCGGACACAAAGGCCACGTCGAAGTCGAAGGCACCATGGGACAGCTTCCGCCCGGCAGAATGCTGCTGGTCGAAACCGTTGAAGACGTCGCCGGACTGCAAGTCAAAAACCCCGACAAACTCGCCTACGTCAGCCAAACCACCCTCTCCGTCGATGAAACTAAAGACATCATCGCCGCGCTGAACGCCCGTTTCCCCAACATCCGCAACCCGCACAAAGAAGACATCTGCTACGCCACGACCAACCGACAAACCGCCGTCAAAGAATTGGCGGAAGAATGCGACATCGTCATCGTCGTCGGCTCGCCCAATTCTTCCAACAGCAACCGCCTGCGCGAAGTCGCCGCCCAACGCGGCGTCGATGCCTACATGGTTGACAACGCCGGCTACCTGAAACGCGAATGGTTCGAAGGCAAACACAAAGTCGGCGTAACCGCCGGCGCGTCCGCCCCCGAAGTTTTGGTCAGGGAAGTCCTGCAAACCATACAGCAATGGGGATACGAAACCATACGCGAAGGCGAAGGCGCGGAAGAAAGCATCGTCTTCGTCCTCCCCAAAGAGCTGCGGCGCGAAGGCGAAAACAAACAAATCCTCAACAAAGGTTAAACTGCTTAGTCCAGCCTTTTCATCCAAGCGGTAAAACAAAAAGGTCGTCTGAAAACCGAGTTTCAAGGTTTTCAGACGACCTTCTTTATAGTGGATTAACAAAAATCAGGACAAGG
>NZ_KV794917.1:0-14425 GCF_001808875.1 Neisseria sp. HMSC064E01 | reverse complement strand
GTACTGGTTTAAAGTTAATCCACTATATTTCCCAAGCCGAATCAAGGCATCAACATGCCGCCGTTGACGTGCAGCGTTTGACCGGTGATGTATTTCGCTTGGTCGGAAGCGAGAAACAAGACCGCATCGGCGATGTCCTGCGCTTCGCCGAATTTGCCCAGTGAAGTTTGCGCTTCGAAGGTTTTACGGGTTTCTTCAGGCAGGGCGCGGGTCATGTCGGTGTCGATAAAGCCGGGGGCGACGCAGTTGACAGTAATGCCGCGGCTGCCGACTTCGCGCGCCATGGATTTGGAGAAACCAATCAAGCCTGCTTTTGCCGCGGCATAGTTGGTTTGACCGGCATTACCCATCACGCCGACGACGGATGTGATGTTGATGATGCGGCCGGTGCGCTGCTTCATCATGCCGCGCAAGACAGCTTTAGAGGCGCGGAACACGGATTTGAGGTTGACCTGCATGATGTCGTCCCACTCTTCTTCTTTCATACGCATCAAGAGGTTGTCGCGGGTGATGCCGGCGTTGTTGACCAGAATGTCCAACTTGCCGAACGCTTTTTCGATGTCGGCAATCAGGTTTTCGATGGTTTCGGGTTCGGCGGAATTCAATGCACGGCCTTCGCCGCCCCATTGCGCCAGACGCTCGCTAATCGCTGCAGCGCCGCTTTCGCTGGTCGCCGTACCGATGACTTTGGCACCTGCCGCCGCCAACGTGTCGGCAATCGCCGCGCCGATACCGCGCGATGCGCCTGTTACCAATGCGATTTTGCCGCTTAAATCTTGTGTACTCATGTTTACTTCCTTGTTTTGGGAATGGAGTCTGTTAATTTCAGACGACCTTATAGCATAAATAGTGTGATGAATCTAATTTTTGAGGTCGTCTGAAAATACCAAAGACTTTCAGACGACCTCAAAGAGGCTTACTTGGGTAACGTGATTTCTTGATACGGAGGTAGATCCAATATGTATTTCAACCAGTTGTCGAAGCTGTATTTTTGGTAGATTTCGGGCGGCAGCTCGCGATAGGGTTTGGCAAGAAACTCCTCCATACCGTCAAAGGTTTTGCCGTCCCAAATATAGATATTGTCGGGATGATAAAAATCATATTTGGCAACTTCGGCATTGGTGGTAATCAGTTTTTTGCGATAACCGACCGCTTCGATTGTCCGAAACGATAAGCCCGTATGTACCGCCGCTTTAAAGTCCAGCAAGACGCGGCTTTGCAGTTCGCGTTTGATGTTGTCCTCAAATGTAAGCGGCTCTGCCGTCGCTTTGATACTGTCGGGATAAACATCGGAATGCTCGTTCAAACTGCCGTCGTTGACATGGAATATCGTGAAATCGACTTTCCAGCCTTTCTTTTCGGCATATTCGGAAAAAGTCGAAATGGCTTTGTCCCTGTCAAGATCGGGAACATGCGACCCTAGGAAATAAAAATCGTAGCGGTTTTCGGTATCGGCGTCCTTGTCTACTTCAAAATAAAAATTGGCGGCGGGAATGACTTTATCGCCGTATTTCCGATTGTCCTCGGGGTCAAAAGCATATACTTTGTCAAAAATATCAATGCTTTCCCAAATTTTGGGAAATCTGTCCAGCCCGTCCCATTGGTAGGCTGCCATCAATTTTTTGGTTTTGCGTTTGACCTGTTTCAGCAGATATTTCGGGTAGATTTGTCCGTTTAAAAACAATGCGTAATCAAAATACTCGAATGTTTTTATTTTCTCCATCATTTCTTGATAAATGTTCGCGAAATGCCGAAGTCGGGCTTTTTTCCTCAAAATTTCTTTTTTCTTTTTCTGCTTCAGGACTTTTTTGCACCAGAATGCCCCCAGCCTCATTTTTAAAGACGAATACTTGAAGGGGGGCGCGATATGGTCGTAGCTGATATCGACAACTTCAAATCCTTGTTTTTCTAAATTTTGGATAAGCAATTTATAAATGTCGTTAACTTGGTACATGCCTAATAGGATAATAGGTTTCCGAGACATGGTGTGTGTCCTCCTATTGATTTTAAAATCATCAACTTATTATTGTTATACAGATGAATAAATATCTTATTGCCCTGTTCAAACTGACCTTTGAAAACAGGATAGGTTTCAGATTCAGGAAACGGCAAGCGGGAGAAGGTACGGCAAACCGTACATTCTCGACGTGAAAGATGTCTTTTAACGGACCAACCGCCTGCGTTTGAACAGTCGGCGTCCGCGCGGCATCATTTATTGTGAATAGACGTTGAAAGTGCCGAAGCACTCAGTGAATAGTTTCCCTTTTATTTGTACCGCGTATCCCGCAAATTTGCTTATCCGCTATATCTGCTTAATGGCATCCTTGTCGATATGCGGCAGCCCGATCGGTATGTTCGGCTCGATATCGAAGGCGCAGTTTATCCAGTTACTGAAACTGTATTTGCGCTTCAATTCCGGCGCAATGGGGGCGAACGGTCGGGTCAGGAAGTCTTTGAGTTCGGCAAGATTGCTGCCGTTCCAGTAGAACATATTGTCGGGATGGTAAAAATCGTAATGCACGATGGTCGGATTGGTGGTAATCAGTTTTTTGTCCAAACCGATGGCTTCAAAAATCCGCAAAGACAAGCCGTAATGCTTGCGGTTGAGGAAGTCGACCAATACGGAGGATTTGGCGGCTTCTTCTAAATTCTGGCGGTAGGACAATGCGTTGGCAAACGAGAAGAACTGCACTTCGGGGATGCCAAGTGCGGCTTGCTCTTCGGCGATTTTCTTGCTCGCCAGACGGAAATCGATATCCAAACCGATGGCGCGTGCAGCATCACAGAACGCGCGAATGTCGCTGTTGCGGTCTTCTGCGTACGATCCGATAAAGAGGATTTTGTTTTCGTTTTTTTCAGACGACGTAAAGCTGTCGAAATAGAAACTTGTGGTCGGATGCAATACATGGTCGTATTCGGGCAGCTTGTTTTGATCAAACGGATCGAAGAAATAAAATTTGTCGAAAAATTCGATATTTTCAAAATCTTCTTTCAAGAAAGTCAGCGCTTCCCAGTTGTAATAGACCATCAGTTTGGCGTGGTTGCGCAGCTTGGAAATAAACTCTTTCGGATACGCGCCCAGCCAAATCATGAAGCAATAATCCGCCTGCTCGGGATATTGTTCCAACAACGCTTCCAGCCGCTCTTCCACCAAACGGAACATCACCCGTTTCTTGAAATCCCTCTGTCCAAGGATGTTGCGGTACCAAATTTTCTGCATGCGCTGGAAGATGCTTTTGTATTTAAATTCTTTTTCTTCGTAAGTCAGGGACAGCACGTCGAAGCCGCATTTTTCCAGATTCTCAATGATGAGCTCGTGGATTTTAAACAGCTCCGGCATAGCCAGGATAACGGTTTTCTTTTTCATAATCGTCGTGCGGTAAAGAGAAAGGGTCGTCTGAAAATATAGTGGATTAGCTTTAAACCAATACGGCGTTGCCTCGCCTTAAGCTCAAAGAGAACGATTCTCTAAGGTGCTGAAGCACCCAGTGAATCGGTTCCGTACTATCTGGATTTTGGGGAATTTTGCAAAGGTCTCTATCTGTACTATCTGCGGCTTCGTCGCCTTGTCCTGATTTAAATTTAATCCACTATACAATCAGGCAATGATGAAATTCTTAAAACGGCTACAGCACAGGTTCGCCTTAATTAATTGCCGATACCGAGCATACGGTTAAGCCATTGGGTAAACGAATATTTTTCTTTGATATCCGGACTGACCGGCTGATACGGACGCGCTAAGAAGTCAGGCAATTCGTCCAAGCTGCCGCCATCCCATAAAAACACATTGTCGGGATGATAAAGGTCGGTATCCCGTATGCTTTGGTTGGTCGTAATCAGTTTTTTATCGAACCGCAGGGCATCGAAAATGCGGAACGACAAACCGTAATGGTCAAACTGGGCAAAATCAACCACCGCCCCGCAGCTTTGTACCTTGCTTAAATTGTTTTCAAAACTCAGGATGCTGCTGCGGTCGAGATAAGTAATGCCTTTTGTACCGAAAGCTTTTTCGGCACGGTCGTCTTTGCAATAAATATGGAAATCCAAAGGCAGTCCGAGGCGTTCCGCTTCGCTGATGAAATGCTTGGTCTGCTCTTCCCTCCTCAATTCGTAGCCACCAAGGAAGTAGAGGCCGTCGTTTGACGGCAATTCGGGAACAGGCAAATCGAAGTAGAAGTTAGTCGTGGCTTTGAAACCGTACTCCGGATATTGCTCAATATCTTGCGGATCGAAAACCCAGCATTGATCAAAATAGTCCAGATATTCCAAGATATCGGGGAACCTCCCGATGCCGTCCCATTGGTAATTGACACATATTTCGCTGTGCGCACGAATGGCGGCAATGATTTCTTTAGGGTAGATATTGGCGCGGATACACAGGGCGTAATCCGCTTTTTTTCCGTTTAACGAACCCAGCTTGCGTGCAATATCATCCCGATAGCGGCTATATTTCAAAACTTTTTTGTAGTCGCCGTCTTTGGCAACATATTTGTAATATAGGTTTTTCACCCTGCTTGCCATATTGGGATAAAAAGAATCCCTGTCGTCGTAACAAAGGTTGACGACGTCGAACCCCAAAAAACGCAGGTTTTTTTCGATGCACTTGTCGAGTTCGTACATATAGGGAACGGCAAGGATGATGGTTTTATTCATGATTCGGGTGCGGGCGGTTAATCGGGGAGGGATTTTGTTTTCAGACGACCCTTTGCTGCCATCGAAAGGGTCGTCTGAAAACATCAATCTGCTTGGTTCAACAGTATTTCTTGATATAGGCCTGCCAATTCGTCTTTTTGTTCCGCAAAAGTCCGAATATGGCTTTTCGGCAATTCAATGACTGCGCCATCGTCCATTGCTTGATAGCGTTCGCAAACTTCGGCAATGGCGCGGCTCAATTCTTCCACGCCGCTGTCAAACGGAATGACCGTGCCGTTTTCGCCGTCGATAATGTCTTCGGACACACCGCCTGCATCCGTGGCGATTACCCAAACATCACGCAATACTGCTTCCCTGACCGTCAGACCGAAACTTTCTTTCCATTGTGTTGGGAACAGCAAAACATCGATTTCCGAGAAGAAATGGTCGATAGTATCTTGGCTGTAAGCAGGTTCGATGCGGAAGCGTTCCACGCCGTCGAAATCGCTGTCAAAGAACGAACGCGCGCCGACGTTGAGCATATTGTCCACAACAACCAGTTCGGTATTAGGGAAACGGTGTTTCCTGAAGGCGTCCAAAATCAGATGAACGCCTTTGATTTTGGTTTTTCCGCCGACATAGCCGAAGCGGATAACGTCTTTTTTCCGTTTGGATATTTGACCCAAGGGGCGGGTAACGCCGTTTTTGTTGACGAGGACGTTCCTGCCCAAGGTTTTTTCATGCAGTTCGGCAAAATATTTGCTGGGCGCAAGCAACATATCGATTTTCGCCAAGGCGCGGGCTATGGTTTTGCTCCGTTCGTCTTCGGTATTCCATTGCTCGCGGAAGACTTCATTTTCGTCAAGCATGAACTGGTTCGGACAAATCCACCAGGCGTCATGCAGGGTAACGAGGGTTTTGACACCAGCTTCCCGACAAATATCGACCATACCGACGCCCATGCTTTGAATGCAATGGATATGGGCGATGTCGGGCTGCACGAGTTCGATGATGTCTTTGACGGCAGCATCAAAACGCGGGTTTTCGTGGGCGGCCGCATCTTCTGAAGGAACGGCAACGCCGAAAACGGTCACTTTGCCGTATTCGTAACGGATGACGCTGTACGGCGGCAGCCAGCTCTTCATCGGCAAAGTCGTTACCGCATATATTTCATAGGCTTCTTCATCGGCAAGCAGTTTGTTCAGTTGCTCGGCAACAATTGTCGCCCCGCCAAACGATTGCGGATGATAGTAAACATTAAACGATAAGACTTTGGTTTTCCCTTTTGCGGCAGATTCAAAACGGACGGCGGGTGCAAGCTGCGTGCTGCCGATGGCTTGCGGGCTGTATGTTTCCGTGACCGTACGGTATGCCGCCTGCGCCATACTGTCGCGCAGTTCGGGATTTTGAATCAGGGTAGCGAACGCTTCATGCCATTGCTGTTCGCTGTCTGCCAGAAAGCCGTTTTCGCCGTTGACAATCACATCGGCGAAAGCTGCCCTTGGCGAACATACGGATGCCACTTTGGTAATCGATGCCTCAAGGTATTTGATATTGCTCTTGGCATCATTGAAAACGAAGTTTTCCAAAGGCGCGATGCTGATGTCGCATTCGGACAAATAAGTCAGGTATTCCGTATAGTTGCAAAACGGGATGCGCTCGATTTGGCTTTGTACTTCGTCGAAATATCCGGGCAGCTCCAAATAGCCGATGATTCTGAACCTGACATTCGGATTTTCTTTCAATATGTTGGCAAGTGCGGGAGCGGCTTCCAAAAAGTCGATGTTGTGCGTTTTGGTGCCCGAACCGTAAATAATCCGAATCAAGCCATCTTCTTGTTTTTTCAGACGACCCTCAATGTTGCGCGCCGCTGCCAGCGTTTCATCATCCAGCGCGTTTTCAACCACATAAACGGTTTCCAAACCTGCTTCCTTCATGGCTTTTGCCAGTCCGGAAGTCGAAGCGATGCCTTCGTCGCACGCCAACATGGCTTGACGGTAAAGTTTCGCGCCGTTAATCACGCCTTCTCTTTCTGCCGGTTCAAGCGAGTTGATGGTGCTGCTGGTTTTCAGGACATCTTCGTCAAAAATCAAATCATCGACATCCCATAATGTTTTGATGTTCAGACGACGGCATTCCGCAATTAAATCCATTACGCTGTCAAAACCGGGAACGCGGTAGAAAATCACCAAACTTGCCAAAGAAATCTGTTTCTTGGCTTCGTTGCTGTCCGTCCATGAAGTCACGGAACAAGGAATACCCAGCTCCTCAAGCATTTCTTGCTTTTGAATAACGCGGTATTTTTTGCATTGCGGAATACTGAGTTCGGCAATGATGGCAACTTTAGGCGCAAGCGTGTCGGCAGCGTGTTTGTTCAGCCGCTGGATAAACGTTTGCGGAATCGGGTCTGCCTGAACACCAAGAACTTCCTGTGCAACAACAGGCGAAGAACCGACCATTTTTAAAAGCTGTTTCACGCTTTTAATCGAATGGGTTTGCTTGTAATGGCGGCGTAAAAACTGATATGCCTTGCCGATACTGCCCTTCTCACGCACCAAAAGACGGAAGCCTTTGCGGTAGCGGTTGGCAGAGCTGATGGCCTGTTCGGTTTTAACGAACGGCTTGAATACCTTAACCGTCCACAACCCTTTGTATTTTGCCAATCGTTGGCTTTCCTGACGGATGTGCTGCTCCAATAAAGCACGGTTTTCATTGAGTCCGTGTATGGTTTGCTCGAACGATTGCCTGTTTTCATTCAAGGTATGGATGGTGTGTTCGAGCGACTGTTTTTCCTGCTGCAAGGTATCGATTTGTTTTTTCAGCAATTCGATTTGTTTTTCTTGTTCTTTTGATTGCTCTTCTGCTGCCTGGCTGCGCACCATCAACTGCATCAACATGTCGATTTGCTGTTGCAGAGACTCAGTCTGCTTGGCAGACAGTTCGGTTTGTTGCAGCAGTTTTGCCATTACATGCTGCAATTCTTGGTTTTGATTTTGCATATTGGTATTGTCTTCTCGCAATTGAAGGTTTAATTCGGATAAAGATTGGATTTGTTGTTCTAGTAAGGATATTTTTTGAATACAGTCGGAATATCCCAAATGATGTTGCATAAACAGCGCGCGGTTTTTCTCGTAAACTTTTTGCCAGTCTTCGCGGTTTAAATCAGGATTTTGTTCCAAGCGGTTAATCAGTGATGATCCGTCACGGCGTTTGCGGTAGCGGAACAACACTTCCGGAATACGGATAACGGTTCCGCCGTTGCTTAAGAGGCGTATCCAGAAATCCCAGTCTTCGTGTGTCGTCAGATTTTCATCAAATCCACCCAAGGCGGCAAAATCTTCGGCGCGGTGCATGGAGACGGATGAAGGAAAACGGTTGCCCATCAACAGGCTTTCCAAACCGTCATAGTCCGGCAGATTCCATAAGCCTTCTTGCGCATCGAAATATTCCGCCAACGGATACACCAGCTTGCAGTCGGGATTGTTTTCCAAAACCGTGACGCATTTTTCGATGTAATCCGGCAGGATGAGGTCGTCTGAATCGAGAAACAGGAAGTATTTGCCCCCCGCCAGCCGCGCCGCATGGTTTCGGGCGGCGGCAACGCCTTGATTGTTTTGCACGGCGTAACGTATGGCGGGCTTGTCCGCCAGAAACTCCCTCAAATAATCGGCGTGTTCCGGGGCGGAGCCGTCATCAACAATGATGATTTCAAAATTCTGATAACTTTGGTTAAGGACGGACTGGATGGTTTCTACAATGTATTCCTTACAGTTGTAGTAAGGGATCATCACGGAGACGGTGGGGGACTGGGCTTGATGATTCATGCGGATAGTTCCTTTCTGTCTGTTCGGCAGCCTTCCTTGTCTTGCAGCTTGGTGTTTTCAGACGACCTTTTAGACAAATCGTCCTTCAACTGACCGACAGATCGTCTGAAAATCAACCTGCTGCCTGTTTCGGCATATTGCGCAACATGGAGTAATAGCCGTTTTGAGCCATCAGCTCGCTGTGTGTGCCTTGTTCGACAATATGGCCTTCATCCATAACGATGATACGGTCAGCTTGTTCGACGGTGGTCAGGCGGTGGGCGACGATGATGCTGGTGCGGTTTTCCATCAGGCGTTCGAGGGCTTGTTGGACGAGGCGTTCGGATTCATTGTCCAGCGCGCTGGTGGCTTCGTCCAAAAGCAGGATGGGGGCATCTTTCAAAATGGCGCGTGCAATGGCAACACGTTGACGCTGACCACCGGAGAGTTGGTTGCCGTTTGCACCTATCTGTTGGTTCAAACCATGCGGCGAGCTTTCAACCAAATCTTGCAAATTCGCGGCTTTGAGGGCTGCCAATACTTCTTCTTCAGTTGCATCGGGACGGCTGTAACGGACGTTTTCCAAAAGAGTGTCGTCAAACAGGAAAACATCTTGGGAAACAAGGGCGAATTGGGAGCGCAGGTTGTTGAGTTTGATGTCTTCGATGTTGACATCATCCAAATAAACCGCGCCCGAGCTTGGTTCGACAAAACGCGGAAGCAGGTTGACGACAGTGGATTTGCCGCTGCCTGAGCGACCAACCAAAGCAACGCGTTCGCCTTGGCGGATGTCAAGATTGAAGCCGTCCAAGGCTTTTTTACCGTCTTCGTGGTAGCGGACATCGACGTTTTCGAATTTCAGACGACCTGAAACGTTTTTCAGATGTTTGGTACCCTTGTCTTGTTCAGGCTCGGTATCGAGGAATTGGCAAACCGCATCCGAAGCGATAAACATGGTCTGCATGGGGATGCTGATGTTCGCCAAGTTTTTGATCGGACCGAGCATTTGCAACATAGCAACGATAAATGCCATGAATTCGCCGATGGTGGTATAGCCTTGCTGACTCTGCCAAAGGGCGATAAAGATGACGACAGCCAAAGCAAACGACGCAATCAACTCACTGAACGGAGAACGCGCCGCGCTGGCTTGTGTGATTTTTTTACCGAGACGGACAATGGTGTCATTAACTTCGGCAAAGCGTTCAGACGCTTTCTTCTGACCGCCGAAGAGTTTGACCACGCGGTGTCCTTGGTGGACTTCGTTAACAACATTATTCAGCGTACCGATACTTTGCTGCGCACTGGCAATGATATCTTTCAGACGGTTGCGGTAATAGCGGGACAACAAAGACAGCAACGGAAACATCAGGGCGACAATCAGGCTGAGCTGCCAGTTCAAATACAGTAGGACGCAGACCAAACCGATGACAATCATGGTGTCGCGGGTCAGGACGATAAAGACATTACTGGCGTTGCTGATGGATGATTCCGCCATTTGCACCATGTTCATCAACACCGTACCGGACGGGGTTTCCTGATGGAATTTGGAAGAGAGTTGCAGCATCTTGGCAAACATATCGCGGCGCAGATGGCTGATTGCCATGACGGAAACCCAAGTCAAGAGATAGGTACTGACATAGCGGCTGATGCCTCGAATAATGACCAAAAAGATAAAAAATACCGGCACGACCCAGACTTTATTGGGTGTACCCCAAATCAAGTATGTAAATTGGTCTTTCCAGTTTTGCAGCGTGGCGACGATGCCGCCTGCGGTATTGAGTTCGGGCGGTGCAGAAGGCGGGGCGAAGCCTTGGTTGACCAAGGGGGCAATAAAGGCGGCAAGATAGCTTTCGGTGGCGGCGACGCCAAAGATAGCAATTAACGCAAAAATGATGCGGACTTTATAAGGACGGATGTAAGCCATCAAGCGCATGAAGCTGCGCGAATCTTCTTGGGTAAACAGGCCGAAGGTCAGTTTTTCTATCATTGGCTCGGTGTTCCGGATTAATGCAGATTGAATATTTTATCAATCTGTCGGATTGGTAAAGCCTATGATTATATCGCAACGAAGTTACCGATGCGACGAAATTGCTGTTTTTAAATGAATAACGATTTTTATTTCTGTAAAGTTTTTTCAGACGACGGCCTTAAATGTTCAAAATAAATTGATAGTGGACTGGAATGGAAAACATCCCCTATTGCCTTTCCCTTCCCTATTAAAACGCAACCAACAGACATTAAAAAACGACCTTTCATTAAGAAAGGTCGTCTGAAACAGACAAGGCGGCAAGTTTAATGTGCTTCGACAAAGGCAGCGACTTGTTCGGAATTGGTCAAAGCGCTGCACGCGGCTTCTTTGTTGATGCGTTTTGCCAAACCTGCCAACACTTTGCCCGGTCCGCATTCGGCGGATTCGGCAATGCCTTCTTCAACGAGTGCGTTGACGGTTTCCGTCCAGCGTACAGGGCTGTAAAGCTGGCGGACAAGCGCGTCTTTGATTTTCTCTGCATCGTCGTAAGCGGCAACATCGGCATTATGGATGACGCGGATTTGCGGCTGTCTGATTTCGACGGTTTTGAGCGCTTCGGCAAGTTTTTCTGCAGCAGGCTTCATCAGGCTGCAATGCGAAGGAACGGATACAGGCAGCGGCAGCGCGCGTTTGGCTCCCGCTTCTTTGGCTGCATTCATGGCGCGCTCGACGGCGGCGGCATTACCCGCGATCACGACTTGCCCGGGCGAATTGAAGTTGACGGCTTCGACCACTTCGCCTTGCGCGGCTTCTGCACAAATGGCTTTAACCTGTTCATCTTCCAAGCCGAGGATCGCCGCCATCGCACCTACGCCTTGCGGTACGGCAGACTGCATCAGTTCGGCGCGCAGTCGGACGAGTTTGACTGCATCCGCAAAATCCAATGCACCGGCAGCAACAAGTGCGGTGTATTCGCCGAGGCTGTGGCCGGCAACGACGGCTGGCGTTTTGCCGCCCGCTTCAAGATAGGCACGGTAAACGGCAACGCCGGCAGCCAGCATAATGGGCTGCGTATTCACGGTCTGCCCGATGAGTTCGGCGTCCGTACCGTTAATCATCGCCCACAAATCTTGACCCAAGACGGCGGAAGCTTCGTCGAAGGTGTTTTTTACGACCGATTGTCCTGCGAAGCCGTCCATCATATTGAGGCTTTGCGAACCCTGACCGGGGAAGAAAAATGCAAAAGACATGATATTCCTTTGTTTCAGTTTAGTTTTTCAGAAAATTCGTCAGAGGATTATCGGCGTAATGTATCAGCAGGGCATAGGTAATGGCAACATTTATTGCCACTGTCAGCCAGAAAATCTGAACAAAAGGAACTTTCTTGGTTTTGTGGCGGAACGCGGCGCGCGCAACCAATGCACCGGGCCAGCCGCCCAGCAGGCTGAACGCGTGCAGTTTGTTTTCTGGGATACGGTTTTGGTATTCGTTTTTACGTCTGATTTTGCGCGCGGACTCCATCGCCGTCTGCTTGTCCTGTTGATAGAGGATGAAGGCGGCGATACTGATAAGGACGTAAATGAAAAACAGTTTATTGGAAAGTACGGCGACAACGGTCAGGAAAACGACGGCGATGACGCTGTTGATCAGGAGTGCCTGCATATCGATATTGAGCCTGTTGTAGTCGGGTGGCAATTCGTCAAACAGGAATGCTTCGTCGCCCAGCCGGACAACCTTGACGGCTTGTTGGCGGTTGCCTTCTATCGGGCGGTTGCAGTAGAAACTGACGCGCTGTCCTGTTTGCGGACGGCTGGTATTGTAATGGTACGCGCTGATGTGGAAGAAAATATTTTGGGATTCGTCGCCGAAACGGATAAAGCCGTAGCCTTTGGCATCATCCCATGTGGTAATCGTACCGCTCATGACCTGATTGGGCGGCAATAGATTCTTTTGGGCAGATTTCGGAGCGGGATAGCGGGTTTCGGCAACCAAAGGCTGTTCGATTTTGGCTTGAACTTTCGGGCCGTGCTCCGGACGGAAAAAGTGTATGGTTTGAACATTTTCTTTTTTAGCTGGCGCAGCGTGTATCGATTCAGGCTCGGGTTCGGACTCAGGCGTACTGCGGATAACGGCATCGACCAGCAGCCACTGTCCGTTGGGGTGGCGGCGGAGCGTGCCTTCAAGGCGGTCGCCCGCCCTAGGCGTACGGGTTTGGTCGGCAAGAAACTGTCCCAGCACAAACACCGGCTGCCCTTCGTTTGAAACATCCATTCCATAACCGCCATTCTTCGACCAATCCCAGTCGGTCAGCGTAATGACCGCGCTGTCATTGTTTTTATAACCCGGATTGACGCGCTCGACATCCCTTGCGACGGCGCGGTTGTTTTCCGTTTCTATTTGAAAGCTGACACGGTGTCCGGTTTCAGGTTCTTGATAATCGGGGTGGAGGGATTGGCGGTTGGCAAAGATGCGTTGCGAAGACTCGTCGCAAATAATGGAGCCGCGGCTCATTTCCCCGAACCAATGGGCGATTGTCCCGTAATGTTTATTATGGTTCATTTTATTTTTATATTAAGGAAAAAATGTATTGGATAATCAGTTTTGAAATTATACCAATTTATCATAATCCATGTGGATTTTAACCATAATAAATAAAAGGTCGTCTGAAACGGTGTCGGTTTGAAGCAACTGCACGTTTTCAGACGACCTTTTTAGCATGAGACAGAGCCAGAATCCGTCTGCAACATTGGCTAAACCATTTGGAAAAGACATGACTGGATACAAAGATTTTTGAGAGAATTACCAACCGCCTCAGTGTAATCAAATGAAAAGATACCCTTAACCATCATCCATAAACCGCCCGCCTTTAAATAAAATAAGCTATTGAAAAATTTTAAAAAACATAAGACAATAAGTATCTTCATACCAGAAGAATATCTTTACATTATCCTTTACATTGTCGATAACTAACTTAGGGAAAATATCATGACAAACCTATCACGCGCCCTCTCTTTGACCATCCTCGCAGTCGCACTGGCCGCCTGTGGCAGCGGTGGCGGCGATTCACCCACCGCCCAAACAGCAAATAACACCAAGCCGCAAACGCCTGCCACCAAACCGTCAACCGACCAATCAGCCTCACAAAAACTAACCCTGACGCTCATAAACATGCCGGATGACAGCGTGAAGCGGCTTTACGAACTCCCCTACTCCACTGTTACAGGAATTACGAAAACAATACAGGCGAATGACGGTTCTTCTGATGAGAGAACCCATATCGAAATCGGCGGCAAGCCTACGCCTGAAGCAGCTCTGCCTAAGATGGGCAAGGTGATTTATAACGGCTTGGCTTTTAACAAATTCACCAACCCCACAGATGCCGATCTTGCTGCCGGAGCACGCCCAGGCTATTTAAGCTACACCATCGATTTTGACGAGCGCACAGGCGAGGGAGAAATTGCAGGGCTTCAGCTAGATGCCGGAGAGATTAGATTAAACAAAGGCAATCTGGAAAAAATCCATCTTGACGGACAGGAAGTCATTGGCGTACGAAGCAATGCCGATATCGCTCAAGCAAGCAATGGTCCGGCGCAGCAATACACCGATATCGGAGACTACGAACTGGGCCTTTTCGGACCCAACGCCGACGCGATCGCAGGGAAAATTGCCAACCCAACCTTTTCTATCGGTTTTGGCGGTACACGTAGTAACAAATAAAAACACTTGATACAGGCTTTCCACATAATGCCGGAGAAGCGGTCCTACCCAAATTCCGTATTATGTGGATTTCCGTAAGGCTTAAATGACGAAAGGTCGTCTGAAAACTGAAGTTGCACGTTTTCAGACGACCTTTTAATGTTCAGCAGAGATAACATCATCTTCCCCTGCTGCCTAACATACGTTTCGGATACCACCCTGAATCTTTTATAGATGTTAAACAGCTAACCCAGCCTTCAAAATACGAATCCCGGCACTCCTATCAAAAAGGTCCTTGGATTCGGATTTCAAGTGCAACACTAGT
>NZ_KV794916.1:0-596 GCF_001808875.1 Neisseria sp. HMSC064E01 | reverse complement strand
GTTACCGTGATGGAAGAAGTAACCAACCAATTTGGCGAAACCGTGAAACGCGGTCGGTTCGTATTAATCAATTAAATCAGGAGCTTTACTATGAATATCGAATATACAAAGACAACTTTTGAGACCCGTCAAAAGTTACTGAAAGAGGAAGAGGACAAATGCAGCGAACTGACCGCCCAAATTGAAGCGGCAGAAGCGGGCGTTACAGAAGCGCAGGCGGTTATCAATGAATTTGCGGGGCTACGAAACAGACGCAAAGGCATATTTGCCAACCTGTTGAAAATGGGCAAACCAACAAACAGCGAAGAAGCCAAAGGGCTTGATTCAGAGATTGCCGCCAAACGCGAAGAGGCAGACCGCGCCGCCGATATGCTGGAAGCGCAAAAAGAACTATTGGAAAGCCTTTTTAATGAACGCCTCCAACATCTGAACCGCATTTCAGAGCTTCGCAATTTATTGTCCGTTTCCCGATATGAGCTGTTTATCGCCGATATAGAAGAAACCCACTTGCCCGAATATTTGGAGGCTGCCCAAGCCTATGCCAAAGCAGCCGCGAAATTGGTGGGAATCGGTAAAGCCGCCGTTGAAATGAAAAC
>NZ_KV794915.1:0-204 GCF_001808875.1 Neisseria sp. HMSC064E01 | reverse complement strand
TCTTTGAGCTAAGGCGAGACAACGCCGTACTGATTTAAAGTTAACCCACTATATCTTTCAGACGACCCCTTTGCTGCTTGGAGGGTCGTCTGAAAAGTTTTATTTGAACAGATTGTCTTGTTTCAAATGAAATTCGATTTTTTCGAGCAGGGCTTCGAGGTCGCTCTCGGCTTGGGCGGCGGCGAGGTTTTTGCCCAACTCTTC
>NZ_KV794914.1:0-662 GCF_001808875.1 Neisseria sp. HMSC064E01 | reverse complement strand
AAGGAAAAATTTGAACGTAGCAAACCGCACGTAAACGTTGGCACCATCGGTCACGTTGACCATGGTAAAACCACTCTGACTGCTGCTTTGACTACTATTTTGGCTAAAAAATTCGGTGGTGCTGCAAAAGCTTACGACCAAATCGACAACGCTCCCGAAGAAAAAGCCCGCGGTATTACCATTAATACCTCACACGTAGAATACGAAACCGAAACCCGCCACTACGCACACGTAGACTGCCCGGGTCACGCCGACTACGTTAAAAACATGATTACCGGTGCCGCACAAATGGACGGCGCAATCTTGGTATGTTCCGCTGCTGACGGTCCTATGCCGCAAACCCGCGAACACATCCTGTTGGCCCGCCAAGTAGGCGTACCTTACATCATCGTGTTCATGAATAAATGCGACATGGTTGACGATGCCGAGCTGTTGGAACTGGTTGAAATGGAAATCCGTGACTTGCTGTCAAGCTACGACTTCCCAGGCGACGACTGCCCGATCGTACAAGGTTCTGCACTGAAAGCCTTGGAAGGCGACGCTGCTTACGAAGAAAAAATCTTCGAACTGGCTGCTGCATTGGACAGCTACATCCCGACTCCTGAGCGTGCCGTGGACAAACCGTTCCTGTTGCCTATCGAAGACGTATTCTCTATCTCCGG
>NZ_KV794913.1:0-457 GCF_001808875.1 Neisseria sp. HMSC064E01 | reverse complement strand
GTAGCAACTGTATTTTTCACCCCGTCGGGCAAAAATACCAAAACTCAAATCAAGCCGTTTGGATACCGTTTTCGGTGATACCGTTTTCGACAAAGTAATCACGCATCCGGGCATTCAATATCGTCAGCAGTTTGCGCATACATGCCGTAACGGCAACCTTATACGGCTTACCCTTGGACAGCAGGCGTTGATAGAAATCCCGAATAAGCGGTTCAAAACGTGTCGCTACCACGGTAGCCATATACAGCGCCTTACGTACCGCAGACCTTCCGCCGAAGCAGCGGCTTTTGAATTTGGTTTCCCCGCTCTCACTCGGGTGCGGGGCAATACCGACCAAACTCGCTATCCGTTTGTGGTTCAGCCGCCCCAATTCGGGCCGCATCGACATCAGCGTAGCCGTCGTTATCGAACCGATGCCTTTGATTTGCTCTGCCACTTGGGCTTTGCCGTCAAAATG
>NZ_KV794912.1:0-254 GCF_001808875.1 Neisseria sp. HMSC064E01 | reverse complement strand
GTATCCAAGGATGAAACCGTTTACCGCTTTGTTTTAGAGCCGCGTTTCGCGGCTTTAAAACATTTCCAATCTTCCCGACTGTTTCAAAACCAAACCGTCCCCGATATCGTCGCTGCCGTCTTCAAACACCACGGCTTCTCCGGTGTCGACTACCGTTTCCAAAAAAGCCGCAGTTACACCGTACGCGAGTATGTGACCCAGTATCTCGAAAGCGACTTTGCCTTTATCAACCGTCTGTGTGAGGAAGAAGGCAT
>NZ_KV794911.1:0-243 GCF_001808875.1 Neisseria sp. HMSC064E01 | reverse complement strand
GCCATAGAAGTCGATGAAGAAGGACAAGTCAGCAGCCAAACCACACCGAGTAAGGACAGCGATGCCCGTTGGATAAAGAAAAACGGCCTCTACAAACTCGGCTACAAACAACATACCCGTACCGATGCAGAAGGCTATATCGAGAAACTGCACATTACCCCCGCCAATGCCCATGAGTGCAAACAGCTGTCGCCTTTGTTGGAAGGACTGCCCAAAGGTACGACCGTCTATGCCGATAAAGGC
>NZ_KV794910.1:90330-116038 GCF_001808875.1 Neisseria sp. HMSC064E01 | reverse complement strand
TGGGGTGCAGTTCAGTTTTCAGACGACCTTTTTGTTTTGATTGTGCCGATTTGTTTTAAACGGCGGAGACGGTTTATGGAAGCCCGGATTGGTCGGAATATCGCCGTATCCCCGCAAAAGCTGACGGCAAAGCGTTTACATGGCAAAATACCGCCTGTTTGCAGGTCATCCGAATTTTTCAGACGACCTTTTACCCTCTTCAAAAGGAATCCCCATGTCTTTGCAAAACATCATCGAAACCGCCTTTGAAAACCGTGCGGACATCACCCCGACCACCGTTACCCCCGAAGTCAAAGAAGCCGTGTTGGAAACCATCCGCCAACTCGATTCAGGCAAATTGCGCGTCGCCGAACGCTTGGGCGTGGGCGAATGGAAAGTCAACGAATGGGCGAAAAAAGCCGTCCTGCTTTCCTTCCGCATCCAAGACAACGAAGTCCTCAACGACGGCGTGAACAAATACTTCGACAAAGTGCCGACCAAGTTTGCCGACTGGTCTGAAGACGAATTCCGCGCCGCCGGTTTCCGCGCTGTACCCGGTGCCGTTGCGCGTCGCGGCAGCTTCGTTGCCAAAAACGTCGTCCTGATGCCGTCTTATGTCAACATCGGCGCATACGTTGACGAAGGCGTGATGGTCGATACTTGGGCGACCGTCGGCTCTTGCGCCCAAATCGGTAAAAACGTCCACTTGAGCGGCGGAGTCGGCATCGGCGGCGTACTCGAACCGCTGCAAGCCAGCCCAACCATCATTGAAGACAACTGTTTCATCGGCGCGCGTTCCGAAATCGTCGAAGGCGTGATTGTCGAAGAAGGCAGCGTGATTTCCATGGGCGTGTTCATCGGACAATCCACCAAAATCCTCGACCGTACTACCGGCGAAATCTACCAAGGCCGCGTACCGGCAGGCTCGGTTGTCGTGTCCGGCAGCATGCCTTCCAAAGACGGCAGCCACAGCCTCTACTGCGCCGTCATCGTCAAACGCGTGGACGCGCAAACCCGCGCCAAAACCAGCGTCAACGAATTGCTGCGCGGTATTTAATCGGCGAACAGAAAAGGGGAGAGGTCGTCTGAAACAGCCCAAAACATAAATGGGCTTCAGGCAAACGGTTTCCCTGTTTGAATGGCAAGAGGTCGTCTGAAAACCGGATTTCGGGTTTTCAGACGACCTCTTTATATAGTGAATCGAATCGGTTAAAGTCAGGACAGCATCGCTCCGCATGATTGGATGCTGGATTCTTTGCCATAAGAAAGTAACGGATAAACCGTTGCTTTTTGTTTGAACTGCGAATCTTACAAGCTGCCCAACACGATGCGCAATACGCGGCGCAGAGGTTCGGCTGCGCCCCACAAGAGCTGGTCGCCGACGGTGAACGCGCTGATGTATTCGCCGCCCATGCCCAGTTTGCGGATGCGTCCGACGGGGACGGACAGCGTGCCGGTGACTTTGGCGGGCGTCAGCTCGTGGATGCTGGCTTCTTTTTCGTTGGGGATGACTTTTACCCAGTCGTTCGCGCCTGCCAAAATCGCTTCGATTTCAGAAACGGGCAGGTCTTTTTTCAGCTTCAGGGTGATGGCTTGGCTGTGGCAGCGCATAGAGCCGATGCGGACGCACAAGCCGTCGATTACGGTCGGATTGTCGCTGCGGCCGAGGATTTTGTTGGTTTCCACGCCGCCTTTCCATTCTTCTTTGGACTGGCCGTTGCCCAAATCTACGTCAATCCACGGAATCAGGCTGCCGGCGAGCGGTACGCCGAAATTGGCTTTCGGATAGTCTTCGCTGCGCAGGAAATCGGACACTTTGCGGTCGATGTCGAGAATCGCGCTGGAAGGATCGGCAAGCTCGTCCGCTACTTTGGCGTGAATCGCTCCCATGCCGCTGATGAGTTCGCGCATGTTTTTCGCGCCCGCGCCGGATGCGGCTTGGTAGGTCATGCTGGTCGCCCATTCGACCAAATCGTTTTGGAACAGGCCGCCCAGCGCCATCAGCATCAGGGAGACGGTGCAGTTGCCGCCGATGTAGTTTTTCACACCGTTTTTGAGGCCGTCGTCGATGACGTTTCGGTTGACGGGGTCGAGGACGATGATCGCGTCGTCTTTCATGCGCAGGGATGACGCCGCGTCAATCCAGTAGCCGTTCCAGCCGCTGTCGCGCAGGGGTTGGAATACGGATTTAGTGTAATCGCCGCCTTGGCAGGTTACGATAATGTCCATTTTCGCCAGCTCGGCAACGTCGTTCGCGTCCAATAATGTTTTAGCCGCCTGACCGAAATCAGGTGCCGCGCCGCCGACGTTGGAAGTGGTGAAGAAGAACGCTTCGGGAATGTGGGCGAAGTCGTTTTCTTCTTGCATGCGCTGCATCAAAACCGAACCGACCATGCCGCGCCAGCCGACGAAACCTACTTTCATGTTGAGCTCCTTAGAGGGAAATTATTAACAAATTTCTGAATGGTAAAAAGGAAGAGTTTTAAACCTGTTTGAGGGAAATGTAAAGTTTTTTATGTTGTTTCGGGAGTATGAGCAGAGGTCGTCTGAAAAATCAGCGTTCCTGCCAAACCGGAATGTTCCGAAAGCAAACCCGACGCAAAGTCGCAGGTTTGCATTTAGAAAGGATTCAAGGTTTAGCAGGAACGCTGGCATCATTGAAAGCACAGTTCGAGCAAGCATTTTGATAACTGAAATGCCGCACTGTTTTTCAGACGACCTTTCGAATCAGTATCGGATATCGACGGTTACTTTGTCTTTATATTCGCCCGGGGTGTAGTCGGTGTTTTGGACTTCTGCCGAAATGGTGTGCGTCTGATTGCTGCTGTCGCCGGTAAATCTTTGTGCGCTGCCTGTGCCCGAAGATTGGTTGCCCCAGAGCTCTGAACTGTTCCCTTTTTTGAGAACGTAGGGGACTTTGTCGGTGTTGGCGGGATTGGTGGATTTCATCTCGCCCCTGCCTTCCTGATTGTTGTTGGAAGGAATCAGACCGACGGTGTAGGGCGTGCCGTTGGTGCAGCGGACGGTGAGGTTGCCCGACTGTTTCAGGTTGGTGCTGCCGGCGGTGTGTGTGCCGAAATCGATGTCGTCGGCGGAGATGAATTCGCAGACGGGGCTGGCGTGTGCCTGTACCGTAAAGGGGAAACTGTCGTTGGATGAGTAATATGCACCGCAGTTGGCAGGATGTTGTCCCCAATAAGTCGTATTCCAGTTTAGTGAGGCGGATATGCCGTTGAAGACAGCTTCATACGGGCTTCCGTCAGCGTAAGGTGCGGCGGTTTCCTGATGGTTGAGGAGTTTGGCGGTGAGGGTAATTTGATCTGATTTGGTACCGTCGGGACCGATTACCAGCATCTCGGTCATATAGGGCTTGGCGTTGCTGTTGGGCGCGTTGCTGCCCCAGATAGTGCCGTCGGGTTTGTAAAGTTGAAATTGCAATGTATTGGTGGGGCGCTTGGGATGCGCAAGCAACCTTGGGTTGTTTTGTGAGGGGGAATTATTGCCGCCATCGATGTTGAAGCACAGGCGGGTATGAGTGGTGCTTTTCAGGAAACTTTTGCATTCGTAGTTGATGGTAGCTTGTACTTCAGGAATCTGTCCTTCAAGCAGATTGATGCCTTGGGTAGGCGTACCAAAGGACAAGACGTTGCCACCTGCGCCTGAGATGCTGCTGACAGAGGCGGTACATTTCATATAGTCGCCCACTACACCGTTGTGCGCCCATGTTTGGACAGGGGCAAACATCAGCCATAAGGCTGCGGCGAATATGGTTTTAGGGAGTAGTCGCGAAGTTTGAATGAAACCTGCAGGGTTTGTTTTCAGACGACCTCTCTTTATATTTATCTGCATATGATGTCTCCCAGTTCCGGGATGGAATCCGGATTGTGTGTTTCAGGGTAGTCCGCTTCGAAGGTGCAAGTGCCGCCGTTTTCGGGGAGGATGACAGTGAAGCGGTTTCTACCTTCTTTCATGTTTTCAATATATGTTTTGCCGTCGAAGCCGGTTACGGCTGCCGGTGTGCCGTCTTCGGCAGTAATGCTGCCGCCGCTCGGGAGTAGTTGGTTTTGTGCGTCTTTCAGCGTCATGGTGGCGGCGCGGGTACGCTGGATTTTGAATTCGACGCGCATGCCCGAGCGTTCGGGCGGGGCGATTTCGGCGACGGTGTGTTCAAGCTGGACGTCCAGCGGCAATTCGGCAATATCGACGCTGACGGTGTTTTTTTGGTAGGCAGAGAGGCTGGGGATTAGTGCCAGCCCTTTGCGGTTGGTTTTGCCTACGGGCATGCCGCCTGCGCGGATGGGGACGTCCGCCATATCGCCGGTGCTGACGACGGCGAAACTGTCGTTGACTTGGCGGGTGGCGAAGAGGCTGCCGCCCATGAGGACGAGGCCACCCCTCCAGCCTGCGTTCCAGTTGCTGTTGCCGCTTTGGCTGTAAACGTTTGCCCAGCCGTCGCCGTAGGTGTTTTGATGGCGGATGTTGCCGTTGAAGGTATTGCTGCGGCTGCCGTTTGCGTTGTCGTTTTGCTGCCAGCCTATGCCCCAGCTGGTGCTGCCCATGCCGCTGCTGGTTTTGTTCAGGGTGGCTTGGTAGCTGCTGTTTTGTTTGTTTCTGCTGATGCCTGCGGAGGTCGAATAGCCGTTGTCGAGGCTGACGGAGAGGCCCGCGTGGAAACTCAGTTCACGTTTGTTGCGGAAGTTTTTATTGGCGCCGGCGTAGAGCGAGGCGCTTTTTTTGAAGCTGCGGCTCCAGCCGAATGAGCCTATGCCGTCGGCGGGACTGCCTTCGGTGTGGGAATGGACGTAGGATAGGCTGAATGAGCCGAGTTTGTCGCTGCTCCAGCCTGCGGATGCGGATGCGGAGGTGGCGGGATGGCGTGTAGCCTTGAAAAAGTCGGCGCCGTATGCGGTGTCGCCCAGCTCGGCAAATTGCCCGTTAGTGCGGCTTGCGCCTGCGCTGAGGGAAAGTTTGTCCCATTGTGTGCTGAAAAACGCGCTGCTGCGTCGTCCTGTTTTGCCTGCGAAGCGGCTTTCGGCGTAGGTAAGATTGAGTTGTCCGAGCGAACCCAATACGGTATCGGCAGCAATGCCCGCCTGACGGTAACCGCGTGCGGCTTCGCCGTGGATTTGGGCGGTCAGGGTATTGCTGATGCCGTAACGCAGCGTGCCGGAGGCGGCGGGGTCGGATTGGTATTTTGCGGAACGGATGCCGTAATCGCGGCGGACGTAGCCTGCTTCAAACGACCATTCGTTCAAGCCTTTTGCCAAAAGTCCACTGCCGCCGTAAAGCGGCATATCGACGACGACGGTGCGCCCCAGTACGTCGGTGGCGACGACTTGGGCGTTGCTGCGGCCGCTGATGGACGGCGGTAGGATGAGTTCGTATTCACCCGCTTCGACGTCGCGGCTCATTTGTTTGACGCCGTCAATATAGAGATCGACCGTGCCGGGCAGGGTGCTTTTGCCGAGGTAGGAACGTAGCGGGGCGGTTTGTTTCCACGGACGGGTGTTGTAAGTGCGGGAAATTTTGATGCCGCCGATGCGTGTGCCGCCCCATGAGCCGATTTGTCCGGTCAGGGTGTCGCCCACGGTCAGCGATATGCCTTGTTCAGGCCAGACGGTGCGCCAGTAGGTATCCAGACGGGCGGTGTTGCCGTGGGAGCCGCTTTCTTTGTTGTGGCTTCGGTTGGCAAATTGGGTGTGGTTCAGATAGCCCCAAGGCGTGCTCAGGCGCATTTCGCCGAAAACGCCCTGCGTGCCGCTGCCGGAATTGTTGCGCGAGATATTGGTGTCATAGTTCAGAACGGCGGCAAAGCCGGGTTTTGCGATGACGTAGCGGTTTTCCTGCGGCGTGCCGATTCGGGTGGTTTTCAGGTCGGGCTGCCATTCGAGGGGGGCGGTGAGATCAAGGGTTTGCGCGGCGGCATCGTATTTCGCCTGCAAGCCGGGGATAGTGGAGAGTTCGAACCATCCGCCCGCGCCAGGGGTGGACACGCCGTCCTGAATTTCAGGTACAACGCCGTTTTTGCCTGCTTCGGCAGCTTCTGCGTCGGGCAGGGCAATACCGTAGGCGCGCAGAGATTCGGGGCGTGCATACAGCACGCCGTTACGCGACATGAAGGGTTCGATACCGTCGCGTATGCTGCCGTTAACTTTGACCTGAGGATAAACAGTCAGCCATGCCTGCTCGTAGGCAGCAGGAGCCTCCTGCGTCAGGATGTCCTGAGCAGGAGAGGGCAGGGCGTAGAAACACAGCATCAGCGCGGTACTTAACCGCGTCAGCCGTGTCCTTAGGTCATGGGGCGGCAAACCGTACCTCCGTTTGGATCGGCATACCGTTTACCGTGGCATTCAGACGACCAGGGTTCAAAGAAGCGGGGGAAACTTCCAATTCGCGTTTCCAAGTGTTGCCCGGCAGGACGTAGCCCGCTAGACCGCTTGCCAGCGTCAATGCGTCTTTGGCAGAGGTCGTCTGAAAAGTAATATTGCTCAGTTGCGCATGGGCATTGCCTGTATTTTCGGCAACCAAAACCGTTTTGCCGTTCTCGGCTTTTTCCGCACGCCATTGCAGCGTCGGTTCGGCATTGTTTTGAACATTGACAAACAGCGGCAGCGAATAGCGCATCACCAACTGGATACCTTTTTGCGGTTTCGCATTGGGCGAGGGCAGTTCGTCCACAATCAGGCGGTAGGCTTCTTCTGTCTGTTTTTCAGACGGTTTGACACGCATCACGCGGAACTGCTGTTGCGCACCTGCTTCCAGTTTGACCATAGGCGGACTGGCAATGACGGCATCGGTGGGTTCGAGTATCTCGCCACCGTTTGCGTCCTGCGTCCAGCGGAACACGCGCACTTGCGCCGTCAACGGCTCTGTACCCTTATTTCCCAAAGTAAAAATGCCCGCCCGCTGTTTGGCGGGCAGGGAAAGAGATGTCGGACTGACTTGTAAGCCGGCGGCATGGCTCTGTAAAACCGCTGCCGCCGTCAGCATACCGACAAGTGTGCTGATTGCTTTTTGCATGAGGATTTTTTAGTTGTTTTGTTTTGAGGGAGTAAACCGGATTAGTAGGTCAGGGTTACTTTTACGCGGTCTTGGTAAGTGTCAGGGGTTTTGTTTGTCAACGCGCCCGCTGCGACTTTGGCAAATACAGGTAGCATAATAGGGGTGGTTGTGCCTTTGCCTACTAAAGACAAGGCGTTGGTGTCTTTACCCCAATTGTTTGCACTAATGTTATCACTGACCGCTTCAGTTTCTGTTCCTTGATTGTTGATAGTAGGTTTGAAGAGCTGGTATGCAATTTTATCTTGGTTGTTAGCTTTCAGACCGCTCATGGAACCAGTGCCATTCGCGTTGGCATTACTTGGTTCTAAAGCAACTTGGAACACAGTGTTTTTGCTGCAGCTGACTTGGATACCGTTTGCTGCTTTACCGACATTGTCTTTTTCTAGTTCGGCACTGTTGGTTTCTGCAAGGTGGGATGCAAAGTCAATATCTGCACCATCAGTTACATCACCTTCGGCTGTAATTGCACCTGTTTTTCCGCTGGTAACAGTGAATGTTTCACACGATCCAGTTACTGTCAGTTTAACGTTGAAAAATTGGCTCGTGCCACTAGGAACAACAGCTGCCATTGCAGCATTGCCCATCATCATGAGGGAAGCCAGAGCCAGAGAAGTTAAAGTAAAACGTGTTTTCATCGGATTTATCCTTATATGTGAGTTTAGATGTGCATTGACACAGTCTCCGTAATATTTCTGTGTGCCGGTTATACGGTAGGTTTTTATGCCTGAACGGCATATATGACATTATTATGATTTGTGATTATTGTTGCAACTGTTATTGTTTGGTATTTTATAAGTTCCTGTGTTTTTTGTAAATTTTTGTATTAATTTTTGTTGTGTTTTTGCAAAGATTATATTTTATTCGGTATTTAGATTGGATAAAGGGTCGTCTGAAAGTGTTTAAAAGAAGCTTTGATTTCTTGAAGTTGGCTTTCAGACGACCTTTGCAGATGTTTCGCAGTAGATTGGGTGGTGTTGGGAAATAACTGATGGGCAATAGCCCGACGGGTATTGTTGATGATGGTTTGAATCGTCTTTACAGATAAAAAGGTCGTCTGAAAATCTCGATTTGAGGTTTTCAGACGACCTTTGTGTTTCTATCAATCCGTCAGGCGTTTACAAGTTGGGATTGACGATGATTTTGACGGCGGATTCGTTGTTGTGAATCAGACGCTCGAAGCCTTCGGAAATCAGCTCGTCCAGCTTGATGCGCTGGGTGATGAAAGGTTCGAGGTTGATTTTGCCTTCTTCCACCAGTTTGATGGTTTCGGCGTGGTCGTTGCAGTAGGCGATGGTGCCGCGCACGTCCAGCTCTTTCATCACGACGCTGTGGACGTTGATGGTGGCGGGGTGGCTCCAAATGGATACGATGACGACTTTCGCAGTCGGGCGACAGGCTTCGACCATGGTGTCCAGCACTTTGTTGACGCTGGTGCATTCGAATGCGACATCCACGCCTTCGCCGTTGGTCAGTTTTTTCACTTCTTCGACGACATCGACTTCTGACGGGTCGAGGATATAGTCGGCAACACCGGATTCGCGGGCTTTATCTTTGCGCGCTTTGCTCAATTCGGTGATGATGACTTTGATGCCTTTGGCTTTCAATACGGCGGCAAGCAGCAAACCGATCGGGCCTGCGCCGCCGACCAATGCGACGTCGCCTGCTTTCGCGCCGCTGCGGACGTAGGCGTGATGGCCGACGGACAGGGGCTCAATCAAAGCGGCTTGGTCTAATGGAATTTTGTCGGAAATCGGATGCACCCAGCGGCGTTTGACGGCGATTTTTTCGGCAAGACCGCCACCGCAGCCGCCCAAGCCGATGAAGTTCATGTCTTTGGAGAGGTGGTAGTTGCTGCCTTCGCCGGTCGGTACGTCATCGCGGATGATGTAGGGTTCGACCACGACGTGTTGTCCGACTTTGAGGTCGTCCACGCCTTCGCCGACGGCATAAACCACGCCGGAGAACTCGTGTCCCATCGTTACAGGCGCGGACTCGCCGGAAATCGGGTGCGGATGACCGCAGGGCGGAATGAAAATCGGGCCTTCCATGAATTCGTGCAGGTCGGTACCGCAGATGCCGCACCAGGCGACGTTGATGCCGACGGTGCCGGGGGCGACGGTCGGTTCTGGGATGTCTTCGATGCGGATGTCGCCTTTATCGTAAAAACGTGCTGCTTTCATTGTAACGCTCCTTGTTTTTGTGGTGGTGAGGAAAGGTCGTCTGAAAGGTCGGACGGCTTTTCAGTAAAAGCGGGAAGGATGTGTGGGGCGTGTGATGAGGATATTGTTATTTAAATGATGCGGCAGGATGGTGTTTGCGAAGGATAGGCAACACAGGCTGCGCGATATGGCTTTGATATTTTGTTATTTTACTACATTTCGATGTGAATGATGTGTTGGCTTGCGTAAAAACAAAGCGGGGCTTGTTCGTGGTCAAGTTTTGGGCGGAATGGTCTTGAAGTATTCGTCAAAAGTATGTTGTTTGAAGGCGGGATTAACTATATGGATAGTGGGATGGAAATTGTTGACAACGGAGGTATTGATTATTGATTTGTTCAAAATTTTATTGCGAAAAATCTAAAATATTAGAAATTTAAATATATAAAAATAGTAAAAAATTAAATTTTTGAAATAAAATTGCCGTGTGGTTGGCGAAAGACTTGTTTAAAACAGGTAAAGAAGGTAATCTATGCCTCGATTTATCTGAATTTGAAAGCAATAACAATGACCCAACAATACCCTACCGACGATATTAAGATTAGAGAAGTCAAAGAGCTGCTGCCACCGATTGCCCATTTGTACGAGCTGCCGATTTCTGATGAAGCGGCGGGACTGGTACACCGTACACGTCATGAAATCGCCGATTTGGTTCACGGCAAGGACAACCGTCTGCTGGTGATTATCGGTCCGTGTTCCATCCACGACACCAAAGCTGCGTTGGAATACGCCGAACGTTTGTTGGTGTTGCGCAAGAAATATGAAAAAGAATTGCTGATTGTGATGCGCGTGTATTTTGAAAAACCGCGCACGACGGTGGGCTGGAAAGGTCTTATTAACGACCCGCACTTGGACGGTACGTTCGACATCAACTACGGCCTGCGTCAGGCGCGCAGCTTGCTGCTGACGCTGAACAATATGGGCATGCCGGCTTCGACGGAGTTCCTCGACATGATTACGCCGCAATATTACGCAGACTTGATTTCTTGGGGCGCGATTGGCGCGCGGACGACGGAAAGTCAAGTACACCGCGAACTCGCCAGCGGTCTGTCTTGTCCGGTCGGTTTCAAAAACGGAACGGACGGCAATCTGAAAATCGCCATCGACGCGATTGGTGCGGCAAGTCATCCGCATCACTTCCTGTCTGTAACCAAAGCAGGGCATTCCGCCATTGTGCATACCAGCGGCAATCCCGACTGCCACGTTATCCTGCGCGGCGGCAAAGAGCCGAATTACAGCACCGAACACGTCAAATCGGCGGCGGAACAATTAATAAAAGTCGGTTTGTCGCCCAAGCTGATGGTCGATTGCAGCCACGCGAACAGCCGTAAAGATTACAGACGGCAGATGGAAGTTGCCCAAGATGTTGCCGCGCAACTCGAAAACGGCGAAGACAACATTATGGGTGTGATGGTTGAAAGCCATTTGCTCGAAGGCAGACAGGACAAGCCCGAAGTTTACGGGCAAAGCATTACCGATGCCTGTATCGGTTGGGATACCACCGAAGAAATGCTCGCACTTTTGGCTGCGGCAAACCGTAAACGGGTTGCGCCTTAAGCCGGTTTGAGCGGCAAAAAAGAGGTCGTCTGAAAAGGCTGTGTGGGTAAAAACAGACAGTTTCAGACGACCTTTTGTTTAATTTGTCTGATTTATCGGATTATGGTTTTTTCTAACTGTCCGCCTGTTAAATTATCTTAGTTTAAAATGACTTTACTTATTGGAATAAATATTAATGACTTGGTGTGACATACTTTCGTCACTGAGTTAACCCACAACGGAGAACACACCATGAGCAAGTCTTTCTTGACTAAAACTTTGACCTTGATCGCCATTGCTACTTCTCTGAGTGCATGTGCAGGTATGACCCAAACACAACGCAATACCGCTACTGGCGCGGTATTGGGCGGTGTAGCGGGTAACTTGATCGGCGGCGATACCGGCTCTACTTTGGGCGGCGCTGCATTAGGCGGCGTCATCGGCAGCCAAGTCCACAGACATCGTTAATTTTTAAAACGATAAAAGCCGGCCGAACCTTAAATAGGTTCGGCCGGCTTTTTTATTTGGCGTGATTGAATCAGAAGACTGCCTACGTACGGGTAGGGGTTTATCGGCGTTTAAACTTATGAATTGCTTTTCTGTGGGTTGGGCGAGTATGCCCGTTTGTTGTCAGGCTAACGCGTCGCCGCGCATTCGCCGTTCTCAAACACCAACACCTTCTCCGGCCAGCGCAATGTCGCCAGCCTGAACTGTTCGGGACGGTATTTTTGCGGGAATTTCCTTGCCCGCCAGCTTGCGCCTATCGAAAAATCTACGCAGAACACATTGCGCCGCGCGCCGTGCCAGACATCCGGCTGCGGCGGCAGCAACAGCCGTTCGGCGGCAACGGCAGCGGGGGACGGCTGCCAACTGCGCCAATAATGGCCGATAACGACGGGCTTATCGTCGCGGTAGTCGTCCCACCACGCGCAACGGGTGGTGCCGCGCCAACGTCCGCCGGCGTAAAACGGCTCGTTCGCCAAACGCTCCACGCCGCTGGTGAGGGCGCGTATCGGATGCAGGCGGCTGCGTTCGAGTTCGTATCGCGCGGTGGCGGGCATGGGCGGCGGCGCATGGTCGGAATTTTCCGCCTGCGGGGCGTAATGCGCCTGTTCGTAGAGATAGTCGGGATACCAAGAGGCCGTCTGAAGGCAGTGTTTCAACTCGGCATCGAAACGGCGGTATTGCGCGGTCAGGCTTTCGCCCTTTGCTTCTTCGAGGCGTTCGATTTGCGGCGGCAGCCAGGCGGCGTGGACGATGCGCAGGTCTTTGCGCTCCAGCAGCAGGGGCTGCTCGGCCAGCCATGCGCGCAATTCGGTTTTTTCTTTCTCTTCAACGCAATGCCACGGCGCGTAATGGGCGTCTTTTTCGGCGCGGACATCGAAAAACCAGCCGGAGCCGTCTTTCGGGTCGTCTGCAAGAATGTTCAATTCGTGGTTGCCCAAAACCATCCACGCCCATCCGCGTTCATAAGCCTGTTTGAACCACGCCAGCATCGCGGGACTGTCGGGACCGCGGTCGCACAAATCGCCGACAAACACCAGCCGCCGCCCGTGCGGATGGAAACCGTCGTCGCGGTAGCCGAGCCGGTGCAGCAGCGATTGAAAGGCGGCAAATTCGCCGTGAACGTCGCCGACGATGTCCAGCGGCGTATCGGGCAGGGATTGGCGGTATTGATAGGACATGATGGTCGGAGAGGTCGTCTGAAAAGTGTGCTGACGGTGTTTTCAGACGGCCTCAGGCAGTTTCAAGAAGTTTTCGCGGTAGTAACGCATTTCCTCGATGCTTTCGAGAATATCGTCCAAAGCCTGATGCGAACCGCGCTTTACCACGCCTTTGGCAACGGACGGATTCCAACGTTTGGCGAGTTCTTTCAGGGTGGATACGTCCAGATTGCGGTAGTGGAAATATGCCTCGAGGCGCGGCATGTATTTGACCATGAAGCGGCGGTCTTGATGGATGGAATTGCCGCACATCGGCGTGGCTTTTTCGGGAATCCATTGCGCGATAAAGTCGAGCAGTTTTTGTTCCACTTCGGCTTCGGTCAGCCGCGATTCGCGCACGCGTTGGGTCAGCCCCGTGCGACCGTGGGTGGCGGTGTTCCATTCGTCCATGCCGTCGAGCAGTTCGTCGCTTTGGTGGACGACATAAACTTCGGACTGCGCCAAGACGTTCAAATCGGAGTCGGTAATAATCATGGCGACTTCGATAATGCGTTCGCGTTCGGGGTCAAGCCCGGTCATTTCCATGTCGAGCCAGCAGAGGTTGTTTGCGTTTTGGGTCATTTCAGACGACCTTTCGTCGGTTTAAAACAATGGGCGGTATTATAGTGGATTAACTTCAAATCAGGATAAGGCAAAGCGATCGCGTAAATAAAGGAGCGTCTGAAAAACGAATGTGGCGGGTTTATTTCAACATTTCAGACGACTATTTCATCAAGGGAGGATTCGTGGGCAAAGCCCACGCTACGGGTGGTCGCGGTTGAGTTTAAACTGTTCCGAATAATAAAAGGTCGTCTGAAACCCGTTTTCAGACGACCTTTTTGCTGTTTACTTCACTTCAGATTCAAATCAGAACAAGCCGTGGATCACGCCGTCTGCGTCCACGTCGATTTTCTCGGCGGCGGGGACTTTGGGCAGGCCGGGCATTTTCATCATGTTGCCGCACAGGGCAACGATGAAGCCTGCGCCGGCGGAAACGGTGATGCCGCGCACGGTGATGCGGAAGCCTTCGGGGCAGCCTAAGAGTTTGGCGTTGTCGCTGAGGGAATATTGGGTTTTCGCCATGCAGACGGGCATTTTGTCCAGGCCCAGTTTTTCCAGCGAAGCGATTTCGGCAGATGCTTCCGCGCTGAAATCGACGTCTTCCGCGCCGTACACTTTTTGGGCGATGGCGCGGATTTTGTCTTTGATGCTCAACTCGACATCGTAGGCGAAGCGGAAGTTATTGGGTTGGTTGTCGATGGCGTTGACGACTTTGCACGCCAAATCCGCGCCGCCCGCGCCGCCTTTGCCCCACACTTCGGTCAGGGAAACTTCGACACCGTGTTCGGCGCAGGCTTTTTCAATCATTGCCAACTCGGCATCGGAGTCGGACACGAAGCGGTTGATAGCGACGACGACGGGCAGGCCGAATACGTTTTTCAGGTTGGAAATGTGTTTCAGCAGGTTGGGCAGGCCTTTTGCCAAGGCTTCGAGGTTTTCTTCGCCGAGGTTGGCGCGTTCTACGCCGCCGTTGTATTTCAAGGCGCGGACGGTGGCGACGACGACGGCCGCGTCGGGTTTCAAGCCGGCAAGGCGGCATTTGATGTCGCAGAATTTTTCCGCACCCAAATCCGCGCCAAAGCCTGCTTCGGTTACGGCGTAATCGGCAAGGTGTTTTGCCAGTCGGGTGGCGGTAACGGAGTTGCAGCCGTGGGCGATGTTGGCGAAGGGGCCGCCGTGTACGAAGGCGGGCGTGCCTTCGATGGTTTGCACCAAGTTAGGCTTGATGGCGTCTTTGAGCAATGCCGCCATCGCGCCGTGGGCTTTCAAATCTTTGGCGTAAACGGGGCTGCCGTCTTTGGCGTAGGCGACGAGGATGTTGCCCAAACGCTCTTTCAAATCGCTGATGTCTTTGGCAAGGCAGAATACCGCCATGACTTCGGAGGCGACGGTGATGTCGAAGCCGTCGGGACGCATCACGCCGTCAACGGGTTTGCCCATGCCGTCGATGATGTTGCGCAACTGGCGGTCGTTCATATCGACCACGCGCCGCCACAGCACGCGTTTAGGGTCGATGTTCAACGCGTTGCCTTGGTAGATATGGTTGTCGAGCATGGCGGCGAGCAAGTTATTCGCCGCGCCGATGGCGTGGAAGTCGCCGGTAAAGTGCAGGTTGATGTCTTCCATCGGCAAAACTTGGGCATAGCCGCCGCCCGCCGCGCCGCCTTTAACGCCGAACACAGGCCCCAAAGAAGGTTCGCGCAGGGCGATAACAGAATCTTTGCCGATGTGGCGCAACGCGTCCGCCAAACCGATGGTCACGGTGGTTTTGCCTTCGCCCGCTGGAGTCGGGTTGATGGCGGTAACCAAAATCAGACGGCCTTGTTTTTGCGGCAGTTTGAACGCTTCGGCAGGATTGATTTTGGCTTTGTAATGGCCGTAGGGTTCGATATTGTCAACGTTCAAACCCAGCTTGGCGGCAATTTCGCCAATCGGACGCATGGTGGAAGATTGGGCGATTTCGGCATCGGTTTTGAAGCTCATGATTTTCCTTTACTGAATGGAGAAAAAGAGGAGGGTCGTCTGAAAGCCCATCGGAAAGACAAACGCTGATGGATTCAAAAGAATTTTAGGCATATTATAGCGTTATCTGAGAATGAATCGCAGTGAAAAATTCGATAATTCAACAAAAATACGGTTCATATTGTTGACAATCCACAAGAGAAACGGACAAACATGGGCAGCAACGCATGGCTTTTCTGGGCATTGGCATCCGCAGGCTTCGCCTCGCTGACGGCGATTTTCGCCAAAATGGGTTTGCAGGGCATCGATTCGGATTTCGCCACCTTCATCCGCACGCTGGTCATCCTCGCCGCGCTGGTCTTGTTCCTGACCTATACCGGCAAATGGCAGGGCGTAAACGGGTTCACAGGAAGAAACTGGACATTCCTGATTCTCTCCGGCCTCGCCACCGGCGCATCCTGGCTAGCCTACTTCAAAGCCCTGCAACTGGGCAACGCCTCGCAAGTCGCCCCCGTCGACAAATTTAGCCTGGTATTGGTCGCGCTGATGGCAGTGGTCTTTCTGGACGAACGCCCCAGCACGCAGGAATGGATAGGCTTGGGACTGGTTACGGCGGGCGTGTTGACGCTGGCTTTGAAGCGGTAAGGCGAAATGATTTTTCAGACGACCTTTTAAGCTGAGAGGTCGTCTGAAAATGTTGTGCTGCAAATAGGGCTGAAGGCTTGCCGTCATTTGCAGCGATGGTTTTGCGTGCATACGCGAGGAGTCGAATCCATCAAAAAGGTCGTCTGAAAAACAAAATGTTCAGACGACCTTTTTGTCTGCTCCGTTTTCAACATTCCACAACGCGGACGGAGACGGGGACGGCTTTTTTCTGGAGGGTGATGGCGAGTCCGGCAAGCGAGGTTTCTTTGTAGGTGGACTTCATGTCGCGCCCTGTTTGCAGCATGGTTTGGATGACTTCGTCGAGCGAGACTTTTTTGTCCGTGCCGTCTTCCAGCAGGGCGAGGGTGCCGAGTTTGAGGGCTTTTTCGGCGGCGATGCCGTTGCGTTCGATGCAGGGGATTTGCACCAATCCGCCGACGGGGTCGCAGGTCAGGCCCAGATGGTGTTCCATCGCCATTTCGGCGGCGTTTTCCACTTGTTTGGGCGTGCCGCCGATGACTTCGGCGTATGCACCCGCCGCCATGGAGCAGGCGACGCCGACTTCGCCTTGGCAGCCGACGTCTGCGCCGGAGATGGAGGCGTTGGTTTTGTAGAGGATGCCGATGGCGCCTGCGGTGAGCAGGAAGTTTTCGACGCGCTCTTGCGTGGCGTGCGGGTTGAACTTGCGGAAGTAGTGCAGGACGGCGGGGATGATGCCGGCGGCGCCGTTGGTCGGGGCAGTCACGACGCGTCCGCCGGCGGCGTTTTCTTCGTTGACCGCCATGGCGTAAACCATGGGCCAGAGTTGGGTGTTGACGATTTCGGTTTCGCGCAGGGCTTTGAGTTTGGCGGCAAGCTGCGGGGCGCGGCGGCGGACGCTCAAGCCGCCGGGCAGTTCTCCGTCTGCCGCCAGCCCGCGTTTGATGCAGCCTTCCATAACGTCGGCAACGCCGGCGACGCGGCGGCGGATTTCGGCTTCGCTGCAACCGGCAAGCGCGGCTTCGTTTGCCAACACGGCTTCGGAGATGTCGAGCTGGTTCATGCGGCATTGGGCGAGCAGTTCGGCGCAGCTGGTGTAAGGGTAGGGGACTTGGCGCGTTTGCTCGGCTTGTTTGTCAAACTCTTGATCGGTAACGATAAAGCCGCCGCCGACGGAGTAGTAAATTTGTTCTTTGAGTTTGCCGCCGTCTTTGCCGTAGGCGGTGAAATTCAGTCCGTTCGGGTGTTTGGGCAACACTTGGTCGCCGCGTATGTTCAGGTCGCTGTCGGGGTTGAAGCTGATTTCGCGTCCGTTGAGGCGGAGGATGTGTTGCGTGCGGATGCGTTCGAGACGGTCGGGGATGTCGGCGAGGGGGATGTCGTGCGGCAGGCTGCCTTCCAAGCCGAGCAGGAGGGCGTCGAATGTGCCGTGCCCGCGTCCTGTCAGCGCCAGCGAGCCGTAAATGTCGATGACGATGCGTTCGGTTTGCGCGTCCAGCCCCGATTGTTTGAGGTCGTCTGAAAAGGCGGCGGCGGCTTTCATGGGGCCGACGGTGTGGGAGCTGGAAGGGCCGATGCCGATTTTGAAAATGTCGAAAATACTGATCATGATGTGTTTTCCCTCAATGTTGGCTGTTTGTGTGGCGGGATGCGGATGTTGTCTGTTTATCGGGCGGTTTGATGTGTCGCGTGGGTTAAGGCTTGTTTTCACGCGTCTGAAAGTCTGCGTATTTTAGCCTTTTTTGTCGGACGGATGATGCGCGGGCTGCCGTCGCAAAAGTATACGGCATTATCCTGTTTTGCAGGGCGGGCGGATAGTGGGGTGGATAGTGGGGCGGATGGTTTGTGACGGATTGGCATGATTTGCCGTGCGTAGCCATCATGAATTGGGTCGTCTGAAATCTTGTTTGGGCTTGAAACGGGCGAAACGGGGTTTCAGACGACCTTGATGTATCGGCGTGTCGAACTCTTTAGCCTAATGCAAACAATTCACGCCCGTGGGCTTTCAGCCATGTTTCGGCGGCTTGGGTGTGCGGGGTGAGGCGGTTGACGGTTGCCCAAAACTGCGGGCTGTGGTCGGGGTGGGGCAGGTGGCAGAGTTCGTGGATGCAGATGTAGTCTGCGACATAATCGGGTGCGCCGATGAGCCGCCAGTTGAGGCGGATGCCGGTGGTGTGGCGGCAGACACCCCAGAAGGTTTTGGCGTTGGAGAGGGCGGTCGCGGCGGGAATGAGGGCGGTGGCGCGGGCGTGGTGTTCGAGGCGCGGCAGCAGGTATTCGCGGGCGCGTTCGTGCAGGAAGCGGCGCAGGTGGGTCAGTTGGGCGGCGGGTTCTTTTTCGGGCAGCAGGATTTCAGACGACCTGATTTGGATGTGGTTGCCGCTGTGGACGGACAGGGTCGTCTGAACGCCTTGATACCAAATCCATTCGGGGAGGGTGTCGGCGGATGCGGCGGCGGTCGGGGCTTGGTCTAGGGTGCGGCGCAAGAGCGGTTCGTTGTCGGTCAGCCATTGGGCGAGAAAGCGATGGCTGACAAACGGAGGAACGTTGATGCTGACGGTGTCACGGGATACGGGGCGCAGGATGAGGTTTTTCTTGGCGCTGCGTTTGAGCCGGATTCGGATGGACTGGCCGTCTGAAAGGGTATGGGCGTAGTGGCGGGACATGGATTGGGTCGGTGTCGGGGCGAATCTGCGTTTTTAGACGACCTTTGCAACGGCAAACGGTCCTTTTCCTTCAATCAGGGGTTGTTGCGCTTCAATCCGTTTTTCGCATTCCGCCATCAATTCGGCTTCCGTACCGCTGTTGTGGGGGATGACGGGGTTGATGACGACGGTGATGGTGCCGGGGTGTTTGAGGAAGGCATTCTTCGGCCAAAATTCGCCGCTGTTGAGGGAGACGGGGACGATGTCCATTTCAAACATTTTCGCCATGCGCGCGCCGCCGAGTTTATAGCGGCCTTTTTCGCCGGGCGGCAGGCGTGTGCCTTCTGGGAAGATGGTGATCCAGTAGCCTTCGTTTTTGCGCGCCATGCCTTGTTCCATCAGTTGTTTGCTGGCTTCGCGGCTGTTGCTGCGGTCTATACCTATGGTTTTGACGAGTTTCAGGCCCCAGCCGAAAAAGGGGATTTTGAACAGCTCGCGTTTGGCGACGTAAACCTGCGGCGGGAAGATTTCTTGCAGGGCGAGGGTTTCCCAGCCGCTTTGGTGTTTGGCGCAGATGATAGAGGGGCGGTCGGGGATGTTTTCGGCACCGATGAGGCGGTATTTGAGTCCGATGATGTGTTTGAGCGACCAGTTGAGGATGCGTACCCAGATTTGCGCCATTTTGTGCGCGCCGCCTTGGAAGGGCAGGGCGAGGAGCATGAAGGGGAAAAGTAAAATCAGGCTGGTGCTGAGGATGAACCAGTAGGTCAGGTTGCGGATGAGGAGCATGTTTCTACCTGTCGGATGGGTCGTCTGAAATCTTGTTTGGGCTTGAAATGGGGCGAAACAGGGTTTCAGACGACCTCGTGTATTTACGGGTTTGCCTGTCCGTCTGCACGGTCTTGTGCGGCTTCGTGCATGATGTATTGGGAGAAGGCGAGCAGGCTTTCGAAGATTTGGGTGTTTTCGGGTAATTCTTTTTCCTGTTGCGACAGGGTTTTCTTGCCTTTGCCGGTCAGGACGAGCGCGGTTTTGCCGCCGGCTTCGTGCATGGCTTGCAGGTCGCGCAGGCTGTCGCCGACCAGCCAGGTTTCGGCGGGGTCAGCTTTGAAGCGTTCGAGGATGTCGTAAATCATGCCGGGCTTGGGTTTGCGGCAGTCGCAGTTGTCGGCGGCGGTGTGCGGGCAAAACCAGATGCCGTCGATTTCGCCGCCCGCCTGACGGATGAGGCGGTGCATTTTGGCGTGCATTTCGGTCAGGTCTTGGACGGTGAAGTATTTGCGGCCGATGCCGGATTGGTTGGTGGCGACGGCGATGTTGTAGCCTGCCTGCGTCAGGAAGGCGATGGCGTCCATGCTGCCTTCGATGGGGATCCATTCGTCTACGGATTTGACGAAGTCGTCGCGGTCTTGGTTGATGACGCCGTCGCGGTCGAGGATGATGAGTTTCACGGTTGCTCTCCGACAGGGGATTCCAAATGGTTTTTCCATTGCTCAAACGCTGCCTGAAAGACGGGTTTGAGGCGTTTGTAGATTTCGGGGGTGTTGGGGACGTGGTAGAAGCCGCCGAGCGACGGGGTGTCGAGGGTGCGGACGTAGTCTTCTAAAAATGCGCCGTAGCCGTCTTCTTCATTGTCGTAGTAATAGGAGGTAAATTTCTGCCCTTGTTCGGTGAAGTCGTCGGGCGTGAGCGCGCCGTCCATGTGTTTGAGCAGGAAGCGGCGACCGCTGGTTCTGCCTTTGAGCATATTGGCGAAATCTTCCGCGCTTTCGGGGGCGGTTTGCCAAACGGGATTCGCCAGCCCTGCCTGCGCCGCCCATATCCAGTACATGCCGATATGCGTGGCGGCGTTTTCGGACGGCAGGCCTTCGGGATATTCTTCGTCTAGGTGGAAGCGGATATTGTCGTACATGGACGGTCGTGTGCTGTGATTCGGAGGGTGTTTATTGTAACGGAAAACGGGAGAGGTCGTCTGAAATCTGTTTTCAGACGACCTCCGGGGTGTCGATTTGCTTGTCAGCCTTTGAACACGGGGACGAGTTCGAGTTGGCTCAATACCTGCGCGGCGATGTTGATGACGCCGAAGAGGAAAACCCAAACCATCAGTCCGAATCCGCCATAAACCTTGTAGTTTTTGCCTGCGCCGAATTTTTTACGCGAACGGTAGAGCAGCATGGCGGGGATGATGCCGGTCCAAATGGTTGCCGCCAGACCGACGTAGCCGATGGCGGTAACGAAGCCTGTCGGGAACAGCAGGCAGGAAATCAGGGGCGGCAGGAAGGTGAGGGCGGCGGTTTTGGTGCGGCCGGACACGCTGTCGTTCCATTTGAAGATGTCGGCGATGTAGTCAAAGAGGCCGAGCGTTACGCCGAGGAAGGAAGTGGCAATCGCCATGTAGGAGAAGAGGGTCAACACTTTGTCCATGCTGCCGGTTTGGGCGAACTTGGACAGGGTTTCGATGAGGACGGAGACTTGTCCTTCGGCGGCAATCACGGGGGCGAACTCGCTGCGCGGCAGGTTGCCTTGGATGGCGATTTGCCACAGGACGTAAATCACCAGCGCAATCAGTGTGCCCGTCCAGATGGATTTCGCCACTTTGGGCGCATCACCTTTAAAGTATTTAAGCAGGCTGGAGACGTTGCCGTGGAAGCCGAAGGAAGCAAGGCAGACGGGCAGGGCGGTGGCGGCGTAAATCCAGTAGCTGGTGCCTGCGGGTGCTTGAGTGTCGAAGAGGACGGGCAGTTTGGCATCGGCAATCAGCCCGCCGGTCGCCCAGATGAAAGTCAGTACCATGCCGCCGATGAGTATGGAGGTGAAGCGGTCCACCAGTCGTGCCGACGCCCACACGCAAAACGCGAGGATGCCGAAGAAGACAAGTTGTCCGACGGTGAGCGAAACGTCGCTCCCCACCGCGCTGCCCAGCCCCTTGGCGGTCAAATCGCCGCCGACGAAGATGTAGGCGTAGGTGAGCAGATATAAAACGAAGGCGACAGCGATGCCGTTGATGGCGTTCCAAGTCGGGCCGAGCAGGTCTTTGACCATGGTGTCGAAGCTGGCGCCGTGCGGATAGTGGGTGTTGACTTCGAGTATCATCAGACCGCTGGAAAGCATGGAAAACCAAGTGTAGAGCAACACAATCAGCGAGCCTGTAAACCAAACGCCGGAGGTGGCAGTCGGGTTGGCAAGCATACCTGCGCCGATAACCGTACCGGCGATAATCATGGCGCCGCCGAATAGCGACGGGGTTTTGACGGACATGGAATTCTCCTCGGAAAAACAGTCCGCCATTATGCCGTAAAGTGTAAGGATTGGTAAGGAGGTCGTCTGAAAATTGCAGGGGCATGATAGGCAGTAGGGAACTTTTCGGACGGGGCGGCGGCGTGTGGATGAGGACGATTTAATTTTTTGAAAGATAGGGAGAAACTGCGGTTTCTCCTTTTTTTGTCTGATTGGGTTGAAAAAGGGTTTTCAGACGACCTTTTGCTTGAAAATGCCGAATTTACATATTGATACGGCATTTTATGGCTAATTTTTCTCTAATTTTGCCTTCCTAGAATGCGCAACCCTTACAGAGGCCGCATCCGAAACAGGGTGCTATAACAAAAAAACATACGACACATCAAGCAGAAAGGAAGCCCGCATGAGTCAATCATACGAAGTCATTTTTGAAAACAACCGCAAATGGCAGGAAACGAAGAGGCAGCAATGCCCCGATTACTTCAAAGACCTCGCCGACGGACAAAATCCCGAATACCTCTACATCGGCTGCTCCGACAGCCGCGTCGCGGCGGAAGAGTTGATGGGGTTTGAACCGGGCGACGTGTTTGTACACCGCAACGTTGCCAACCTTGTCCACGGTTTGGACATGAATGCCGCTTCCGCCATCGAATACGCCGTCTCGCATTTGAAAGTCAAACACATCATCATCTGCGGACACTACAACTGCGGCGGCATCAAAGCGGCGATGCTGCCCGAAGATTTGGGCGCGATGAATCCGTGGCTGCGCAACATCCGCGACGTGTACCGCCTGCATCAGGAAGAACTTGACGCAATCGAAGACGAGCACCTGCGCTACGATCGCCTGGTCGAATTGAACGTGCAGGAACAGTGCCTCAACGTCATCAAAATGGCGTGCGTGCAGGAACGCTACCTGCTCGACGGCTACCCGATTGTGCACGGCTGGGTCTTCGATCTGCGTACCGGCGGCCTTATCGATTTGAACATCGACTTCAAAAATATCCTCGCCGACATTCAGAAAATCTACGACCTCACCGATTCCGAATGGGTGGTCAACGCGCGCAAGAAAGCAGGTTGACGGCTCGGAGGTCGTCTGAAAAAAGCAGTTTGGACAAGCGTCCTGATTTTTCAGACGACCTTGATTTGCCCCAATCCTATCAAATACAAAAACATACACACATCAGGAGTACCCCTCACCATGAAACCCCATCAGAAAAAACAGCCTTTGGGCAGCCTGTTCAAGTCTAATTTCGCTTCCGGACTGGTCGTCTTCCTCGTCGCCCTGCCGTTGTGCCTCGGCATCGCGCTCGCTTCCGGCGCGCCGCCGTTATCCGGTGTATTGGCGGGCATCGTCGGCGGCATCGTCATCGGTTCCCTCAGCACCTCGCACATCAGCGTTTCCGGCCCTGCCGCAGGCTTGGCGGCGATTATCCTTGCCGCAATTACCGAACTCGGTTCGTTCGAGCTGTTCCTGTGCGCAGGCTTAATCGCCGGCGCCATCCAGCTTTTGCTCGGCTTCATCCGCGCCGGCAGCCTTGCCGAATACATCCCTGTGTCCGTTATCGAAGGCATGTTGGCGGGCATCGGCGTGATTATCATCATGAAACAGATTCCGTTCGCCTTGGGCAGCAACGGCAGCCTCGCCAACCCCGCCGCCCTGTTCGCCGACATCCACACAGGCTCCCTTTTGGTAGCGGGCGTGTCGATGGTAATCCTAATCGTATGGGACAAAATCCCCGCGCTGAAAAACATCAAAGCCCTGCCCGCCGCGTTGGTTGCCGTGGGCGCGGGGATACTGATGAACCAATGGTTTGTCGCCAGCGGCAGCAGCCTTGCCATTCCCGCCGGACAACTTGTCCAACTGCCCGTTCCCGACACATGGCGCGAAGCCGCAGGTATGCTCACGCTGCCCAACTTTTCAGGTTTCGGCAACAGCTACGTTTGGATGACCGGCATCACCATCGCCATCGTTGCCTCGATTGAAACCCTGCTCTGCATCGAAGCTGCCGACCGCCTCGACACCCGCCGCCGCATTACCGATACCAACCGCGAATTGCGCGCACAGGGCGCAGGCAACATCGTCAGCTCGCTCATCGGTGGCCTGCCCATCACCTCCGTCGTCGTGCGTTCGTCCGCCAACGCCAATGCAGGAGCGACGCACAAACTGTCTGCCGTTATCCACGGCGTCCTGTTGCTGGTGTGCGTTTTGGCGATTCCCTTTATCCTCAACATGATCCCCCTGTCCACCCTCGCTGCCGTCTTGCTGCTGGTGGGCTACAAACTGGCAAAACCCGCCACCCTCCTGCATTTCTGGCATAAAGGGCTGTACCAGTTCATCCCCTTCGCCGCCACCCTCGTTGCCGTCGTCGCGCTCGACCTGCTCAAAGGCGTCGGCATCGGGCTCGCCATCAGCATCATTTTCATCCTTCAGGGCAACATGAAACGCGCCTACTACCTCAGCCGCGAAGAACTCGCCGAAGCCGACGAAATCAGCTTGGAACTGGCGGAAGAAGTCTCGTTCCTGAACAAAGCCGCCATCAAGAAAACCCTGAAAAACATCCGCCCGGGTTCCAAAGTAACCATCAACGCCGAACGCTCGTCCTACATCGCCGGCGACGTATTGGAACTGATTGAAGACTTCGCCAACGTCTTCGCCAAGGAAAACGACATAGACGTCGTGCTCAAAGGCTTCAAATCCGACTACGACCACGAAGGCCGCGACCACCACAGCCATGTGCGGGTAGGGCATAGTGCGAGTATTTAAAAGTCGGGTTGGAATGAGTAGGAGAAGAAAAGGTCGTCTGAAAAACCTGTTTGGGAGGATTTTCAGGCGACCTTTTTGTATAAGATTAAAATTAAAAATATCTATTTCATCTCATAAAAAATCTTCTAATCCCAAAAAATTCAAGTTCAAGTTAGAAGAGTCTGTTGTTGTTTTAAAAAGCTCCTTGTAAATTTATCATTACTTCCCAATATAATTACTACCTTAAATTACTTCCTGGCTTTGAAAGGTAACAAAAAATGTGTTTAGAACGTGGAGTTGTTATTTCTGATATATTCGAACCAATATATAAAGTAACTTCAACCAAAGAACCTTCTAATCATATAGAAGGTCTTATATCTTATAGGAATAAACTGCAGATTCCTCCGAGAGAGACTGTTTTTGAGTCAAAAGAAATTGATGGTTTGTTGTTTAAAGAGAATTTACGATCTTCAGATATTATTAAATATTTAGTTTATTGGGATAAAATTGATTATCCTGTAAATACACAATGTTTTATGGGATTGGCTGATCCAGAATTAATAATGTTAGAAGCACAAGGTATTCTTACTAGAACCATGTACCCATTCGATAATGATGGAATTAATCCTGATTTATTTTTAAAATCTCAATTATGGGCTCTGGAGCAACATATAAAATCATCTAAAGGACAATGGACACTTGCTCAAGATATTCTTGAGACGGATGATTTATACTTTCCTTTGATAAATGAAGATAATAAAAAGCAAATTATAGAGTTTAATTTAATAAATTCACTACCTGTTCCTATTGATAGCACACCAATTCATGAAATTCTTGACTTTAAATATCGAAGACGAGATGAGTTAATTAAGCTTCGTGAACATTTAGATACAATTTATAATTCCATCATTCAGTCTGAAGAGTTACAAAAAACTTATCATAAAAAAATTCAGGAAATTCAAAAAGATTTATATGACTTAAATAGATTGTTTAATGAGAATAAAATACGCACCCGGCTAGATTCGATGAAAGCACATTTCCAAAATATTTTGCCAACAGATAAATATAGTCTTTTTGCTACACCTCCCACTATTGCGAGCATTGCCAAAGAAATACCGCTATTAGCACCATATATCCCTGATATTGACATTCAATTAGCAGCAGGAGCAATGCTTGCTTTTAGTGCTAAATGGCTAAAAAGCCCTGCGATTACACAATCGGTAGTAAATAGTCCTTTTGCTTATACTTTTAAAATGGGACGTGAATTTAAGATAAATCCATAATATAAGAAAGGTCGTCTGAAAACCTATCTCAATCTTTTCAGACGACCTCGTTGCATTCCGACACTCTAAATCCATTATCGCCTCAATACGACACTAAAAAAGCAGTAACGGCAGTATTCAGTAATCTGCCCCCTCTCCCGTCTGGCGGGAGAGGGTT
>NZ_KV794910.1:84592-90230 GCF_001808875.1 Neisseria sp. HMSC064E01 | reverse complement strand
CCTAACCTTCCCCCGCCAGACGGGGGAAGGGATAAGGTTGCTGTAACTGAAAAAAGGTCGTCTGAAAAACCTATTTTGAGCTTTTCAGACGACCTTTCATCTATATTTCAAACACTATCTAAATCAGCTTCTGCTGTTTCAACTCATTCTTCAGATACGCATAATAAACCGGTGCGACGATGATGCCGCCGACGCCGAAAATCCGTTCGAACACGACCATCGCCACCAGCAGTTCCCATGCGCTTGATTCGATTTCCGAGCCGATGATTTTCGCGTTCAGGAAGTATTCGAGCTTGTGGATGACGACCAGAAACACCAGCGAAGCGACCGCTACATATAAAGAAGCGCCGAGGCTCAAGATGATAATGATGGTGTTGGAAATCAGGTTTCCTGCGACGGGAATCAGCCCGACGATGAAGGCGATGACCAACACGGTCAGTTTAAACGGCAACTCGACGCCGAAAAGCGGCAGGATCAGATAAAGGTACACGCCCGTCAGCGCGGTATCGATCAGCGAGATTTTGACCTGCGCCAGAAACACGCGTTCGAAGCTGGTTTCGAAGTTCACAATCCGCCGCACCAGTTCTGCCTTGAAGGGTGGCATTTTGCGGCGGTTTTTGCGCATGTTGAGGCGGTGGAAACTGAGCATCGCGCCGATGATGATGCCGATAAGGATGTACACGAACGAGGTGAAGCTGTTTTTGCTGATACGCGTCAGTGCGGCGCTGTATTCTTCAATCAATTTGACCGCAGAGGCTTTGATCTCGGCGGTATTGTTGGGCAGCATGTTCAAAACCGATGGCGGCAGGCTGCTGCTGTTTTTCGTGTCTTCCAAAATCGCCGCCAGCTTGGTCAGCATCACGGGGATATGCCCGCCGTGAATCAGGTGGTAAATCCCCAGCGACATAAATAGGATAACCGTCAATACGATGCCTATGGTCAGCGTGGTCGAAATCAGGTTGATATTGTGCGCGTTGAGCGATTTGTGCAAAAACGTATTGCGCGTGAGCGTACGGCGGCGCAGCCAAAGAATCAGGCCGTTGGTCTTGGTGATGAAGACGTAGGTCAGGATAACGGCGAGCAAAAGCGGCAGAAAGTGGAAATACAGCACCACAAACAGGGCAAGCCCCATCAAGATGTAGGATGCATTGCGGAAGCGGGAATGTTCGAAAATCATTAAATGTAATGCCATGAAATATATAAATTTAAACAATCAAGCTATGAGGTACGATTAATAAAGCAGGACAAGGGGGTTAACCCGCCTTTTGAAACTTTATTTCAATTTCGCTTGACCTGACTTCGGTTTACAAACAAACCGTTACAATAAAAACTCAATCGCACCAAGTAGTTATGCGGTTGTCTTTACGCAAATTGCCATTTGGCATTTGACGGAATGATTTTATCAGACAAATTTCCCGAAAGGATATTACACATGAAAACATTGTCTAAATTGACCTCTCTCGTTCTTGTTTCTGCCGGTTTGATCGCTGCTCCTGTGGCTATGGCTCAACCTGCTTCCGGTAAAGCCGCTACTAAAGCAGGACATGTTCACAAAAAAGCCAACAAAGCTAAAAAACAAGCCAACGATCTGAAACAAGACAAAGCTGCTGAGACTGTTGCACCGGAAGCTGAAGCCACTAGCCCGCTGACCGAGCAAGGTAAAACTACTACCGAAACTGCACCTGCTGCCGCTCAAGAACAGGCTCCTGCTGCTAAATAAGTAGGATATAGTGGACTGAATTAAAAGAGGGATTCTGTTCCCGCGCACCGTTTTGACGGTTGTCGTCCTTTTTGAATTTAGGCCATTAGAAATCTCGCAGGCTGATGTCTGCATATTGGGAAAAAGGTCGTCTGAAAAGATTTTCAGACGACCTTTTTCAATTCGTATCTGGTGGTTGTGGCTATATTTTCAATACGTTTGCTGCCATTTCTTTGCGTCTTCTATGTCTTGTTCGATTTGACGTTTTAATGTTTCGATATCGCTGAATTTTTGTTCGTCACGCAGCTTGTGTAGGAAGCGCACTTTCAAACGCTGACCGTAGAGATTGCCGTCGAAATCGAATAAATGGACTTCGAGTTTTTGCGAATTGTTGTTGCTGACGGTCGGGTTGAGACCGAAGCTGGCAACGCCGCGCCGTGTGCCGAATGCGCCGTCCGCTTCGATGACGAATACGCCGCGCAGGGGATAGCGGTGGGGCGGAAGTTGGATGTTGGCGGTGGGGGCGTTGATGGTTCTGCCGAGTTTTTTGCCGTGTTTGACTTTGCCGCTCAAAACGTAATCGTGACCCAAAAGTTTTTTGGCGTACGCCAAGCTGCCGTCTGTCAAGGCGTTGCGCACGGCGGTACTGCTGGTGCGGATGTCTTCGACGATGACGGAAGGTGTGCGTTCGGTTTGTATATCGCTTTGCTGCTTCAATAAGTCGAAACAGCCTTCGCGTCCGGCGCCGAAGCGGAAATCGTCGCCGATAAGCAGGTAGCGTGTGTGGAGTGTTTGGCGCAGCAGTTTGTCGATGAAATCCTGCGCACTCATGTTGGCGAAGTCTTGGTTGAAACGTAATACCCATACGGCGTCGATACAGCCGGTATCGCGGAGCAAATCCAGCTTGGTACGCAAAGGGGCGATGCGGCATGGGGGCGTAAAGCCTGCTTTTCGGGAGAAGAATTCTTTGGGTTGCGGCTCGAAAATGACGACGATAACGGGAAGGTTGCGCGAATCGGCTTCGTTTTTGAGTTTTTGCAGGATGTGTTTGTGACCGAGGTGTACGCCGTCGAAATTACCGATGGTGACGGCCGCTCCTTGCGGAAAATCAGGTGCATTGTGCTGACCGAGTCGGATTTTCATGGGCGGTTGGTGCGAGTAGTGGAATGGTCGCGTATTGTAAACGTTATTGGTGTTTCTATAAACAGGGCGGCTAAGTGACAGTGCAGACGCATTACCATCTGCCGGTAAATGTTTTTTTCGAGTGCCAGAATTTCCATTTTGAAAACGGCGTGATGTGTAAAGTGCCGCCGTTTTCGCCGTCAGTGCTGATGGTCAGTTTTTTCAGACGACCTTGTGAAACTGCCTGCCAAAGTGGGGCAAACCAGCGGGCTTCCCAACTTTCTAAAATCTCTTGGTATGTTTGAATGTCGCCCGTTTGTTCCGTAATCGCCAAGTCGTCTAGAAAGATAACAGGGTTGGCGGGGTGAATGCCCGATTCATCAACCGCATCTAGCCAAGCCTGAAAATCATAAGGAGCGTCCCAGCGGAGGTCGTCTGAAAATTGCGCCCAAATGCTGTCGGAAGCGACTAAGTCTGCAGATCGCAGCCCCGTTAAATCCTGCCAGAGCCAAAGGCCGTTGATTGCGGGTGTATCGTTTTGAATGCGGACGGCGTTGAGTGGGTGTTGATGCAGCCACATTTGAATTTCAGTCTGCATTCCCAGCCATTGCAAGGCGTCTTTTCCATTCGCTTGGTCAGCCGACCCGATTTGTCCGTAGATATCCAATACCGGCGCAATCCCCCAATCGCATTCCGATGGCAAAGTGAGCAACCATAAATCAGGACGAACCGGCAAAAAATACCAACCTTCTTTGCTGTAAAACTCAGACAGCTCCAAACATAATTGAGCCGCTTCTTCTTTAGTGATGTGCAGATGTTCGCCGTTGACTACGCTGACTTGGTGCAATCCCATTTGCTGCCATATCGGGCTGGCAAACGCAGCCGCCTGATGCGGTGAAATCCCCATCAGCTCTTTGACTTGCGCCAACAAGCTTCCCTTCCATAAATATCGGCGATAAAAATCAGACGGCTTCATTTCTTGTTTATGTAATAATCCATATCGCAAGATTTGGTTAAACTCAGGAAGCGGGAGAGGAGGAAGTGTCTCATCTTTTTGACGGTTGAGAGAGGGGAGGGCAAGCGTCAGATTCATGGCAGTCGTCAGAACGGAAAAAGCTTATTTTACGCGAGAAAATACAACATACTCAAAATAACCAATGTCATTATCAGGCAGGATGATGGATAGCGTTTTTGAGTTGGAAGTGTGCATATGTTATAATCAAGTTCTCGTAAATTTCAGAAAAAAGGGGTGTAAATCAAAAGAATAGCCCCGATAATCATGCTCGGTTCTGAGTAAATTTGATTGTTTATTTTATTCACTTGGTATATATATTGTCTGGGAGAGACCGTAAACACGGTTGATAAGATAAACAATTAAACTCAATAATTTCAAATGACATAAGAGATGCGGTAGTAGAGTGATTATTACCGTATTGAAGGATAATGCGTGACTAAAACAACTCGATTTTCATTCATGCGCCGTTTCTGGCACAACAAGCCCGTACGTTGGTCATTGTTGGGCATCCTGCTGCCTGTATCAGGAGTAATGACTGCCTATGCGGTCACTGAGCCGGTTTCCAATCCTCAAGGCATTGCGTTGGAGCGGATTTCCGAGGAATTGCCCGCTGTTTATGTTGAAACCAACAATTTCCAGTCTAGCTATTGGGCGCAGGAAGTTGTCCAACAGGGCGACTCCCTTGCCGATGTGCTGGCCCGTATGGGCGTGGCGCAGACCGACATCAAACAAATCATGGCGAAAAACAGCGCAGATCAAAATATGCAGCATTTGCGCGCCAACCAATCCGTCAACATCCGTGTCGATTCATCAGGTCAGGTAACCGATGTGCAATTCTTTACCGATGAAGAATTGGAACGAAACCTTGTCGCGTTGGAAAAAGTCAAAGGGAAATGGCAGTTGTCTACTTCTGAAGTAGATATGAAAGTTATGCCGACTTTGCGCTCTATTGTTGTGCGAACTTCCGCACGCGGCGCGATGGCGCAGGCCGAAATACCTGTCGAAATCCGAGAGTCACTCAGCGAAATTTTCTCTGACGTACTGAGCTTGGAGGATTTGCAGGAAGGCGATGTTGTGCGTCTTCTGTACAACAATATGTATTTCCGAGGCCAGCAAATGGGTACCGGCGATATTCTGGCGGCTGAGATTGTCAAAGGCGGAAAAACCTATCAGGCTTATTATTACAGCCAAGGCAAAGGTGACGAAGAGAGCGGCAGCTATTATGATCAAAACGGTAAATCCCTCCAGCAAAAAGAGGGATTCAACATCGAGCCGGTTGTCTATACCCGTATTTCCTCGCCGTTTGGCTACCGAGTTCACCCCGTCTTGCATACCGTCCGTATGCATACAGGTATCGACTATGCCGCACCAACAGGCACACCGATTAAAGCCTCTGCCGACGGTGTGATTACCTTCAAAGGCTGGAAAGGCGGTTATGGTAATACCGTCATGATTAGACACTCTAATGGCGTTGAGACACTTTATGGCCACATGAGTGCATTTACGCCGGCGGAAGGTAATGTCCGGGCAGGCGAAGTGATTGGCTTCGTCGGTACAAGCGGACGCTCAACCGGCCCGCACCTCCACTACGAAGCACGCGTGAACGGTCAGCCGGTCAATCCGACGACAGTTGCATTGCCGACTCCGAAACTGACGCCTACCAATATGGCAGCGTTCCGCCAACAGCAGAAAACTGCCAATACCATGCTTGCCGCAGTACGCGGTTTGCCGGTATCCGTTGCGCAGTTGGACTGATGGGATTTGTTTGAAAAAAAAGGTCGTCTGAAAAATTTCAGACGACC
>NZ_KV794910.1:39211-84492 GCF_001808875.1 Neisseria sp. HMSC064E01 | reverse complement strand
AGGTCGTCTGAAAAATTTCAGACGACCTTTTTTGATGTTTGGTGAGATTGATACGGACTATTCGCATCAATATTTTTATAGTGGATTAACTTTAAACCAGTACTGTAACCCGCCGCCGCCTTTTGCACTTTGTTACATTAACTTTTGCACTCGGTACGTTTTAAAAGTTGCGGCAGCTTTTGCACTATATATCGGATAGCAGAAAGTAAGAAAAGCGACGGAAACGTCGCTTTTGTTTTACCAGTTACAAATAACCAATTCGCCGCTGGTTTTGCCCGTCTTATCCCTGCCTACGGTATAAGCCAACTCCAGTTGAGTAATACGAAAATCTTTAAACAACGCCCTTATATCAGGGTGGTCATTGATGGATAACATGACCTTACCCTTGCTCTCCGCCATTGCTTTGGCCAGCAGCTCATACTATGACCAATCGAATGCGTGGTCGTACCCTGCGGTTTGCCAGTACGGCGGGTCTGCGTAGAAGAAGGTATGCTCGCGGTCATATCGTTTTAAACAACGCTCCCACGGTTCGCTTTCTATATAAACACCTTTTAAACAGTCTTTAGCAGCCTTTAATTTGGCTTCAACTTGCGACGCATCCCACGCTTTTGACGTGGTAGCCGTACCAAAATGTTGATGGACGGTCTTGCCGCCGAAGGCGTTGTGTTGAAGGTAGAAGAACCGGGCAGCTCGTTGAATATCGGTCATGCAATCAGGCGGCGTGCTTTGCAGGCGGGCAAAGACCTCTCGGCTTGTCAGTGTCCACTCAAACTGGCGGACGAACTCGTCAAAATGGTGTTGTACCACGCGGTACAGGTTGATGAGCTGTCCGTTGATGTCGTTGAGTACCTCCACTTTAGCGGGTGTTTGCCGAAGAAAGAACAATGCCGCGCCGCCGGCAAACAGCTCGACATAACAAGAATGCTCGGGGAACATGGGCAACAGGTGTTTTGCCAATCGTCGTTTCCCGCCCATCCAAGGGATGATGGGTAAAGATTGTTGCAGTTTTTGCATCATATATACTCCTAAATCGGCATTCGACGACGCTCTGAATCAGATTAATATGATGCTCGACGGCATTCTTAAATTTTATAATCAACTGAAAGAATTGATATTTTTGCAGCGCGTGCATTTTATTTGTACGAAACCGCTGCCTTTTGCCAGCAATTTGCCGCAAAATTTGCAGCGTAACTCACGATAAATTTGCATTTGCATCCACTCCTGTATCAGATAGAATGCCTCGGTCTCGCGAGACTAAGGCGGCCTTAGAAGTCAATGCAGGCGCGAACTGCTTGGCTGGCGTAGCGGTGTTGCCGCACCGCTACGTCGCCGTCCCACTGATTTTTTAAATCTCCCTATTGAGGTCGCCGGTATTCAGACGACCTTTTTTCTTGCCTATTTATCAACAATCCAAGCCTGATACCACACGCCCTTGAGTGCCGGCGCATAGTTTATGCCTATATCGAACCCTTCCGTTGTTATATTGCCCACATAAAAGACCCGTGCCATTTGGTCTTGTATATCCAGCACAACATTGACCATTGGACGCTCAGAAAAAGGAACATCAAATGGAATGGTAATCCACTTATTGTTGCCATTTCCCTCTGGAAATTTAATGTCCGATCGTGGGATATACATCTCCCGATACTCTTTTTTACCGCCACCTTGCGCAGATCGTAGCTTGCTGATTTCAGCCTCCTGCGCTTTAAACCGGGCGGCAACGGCATCGACAAACAGCTTAAAACGCTCGACCAAGGTCATGACTGCAACGCCTGATTAAATTTAGCCACGAAGTCGGTATCCGTATCGCCAAGATTGAGCGTGGTTTCCACCACGGTTTTTTGCGCCTGTGTCAAAACTTGCGCCTCATCGATACGCAGGCGTTTGGCAACGGCTTCCGAAAGCGCGGTCGCACCGGTTTTATCCTGCTCAATATACTTGGCAACTTCCGCCAGCGTATCGTATGCCGCGTCCGCGCCGTCTAAAATCTCTGATTTAACGGACGTTTTTGCCGCATCAATCAGCGAATCGACCTTCTGGCTGGAGTAAGTCTTATCAGCCGCAGGCGCGGTATCGTCAATCGCCGCGCCGCCGTTACCGCTGCCGATGTTGTCAATACGGGTTTTCAGCTCGTTTACCGCGCCGACCACGCTGCCGCGCTCTGTAGTTTGCAGCATATCTGTCGAGCCGATTTTACCGATAACCTCTTTGAATTTTGCGCCGATAGCGTCCACCAGCGCGTCTATACGTTGTCTTAATGTCATTTTTACCTGCCTTATGAAGTTGCCAAAATAAATCTTGCGACGAAATCAGGGGCTTCGCCCGCATCCTCGCTTTTAACGTCGGCAAGCCATCGAGTGAAATCCTCAAATGATTTGCCTTGATTTTCGGGCTGTATCAACCACGTCCGATACAAGTCGTCATCGTACCGATGCGCGGCATTTTCCAAATTGCCCTTAAAAACTCGAAACTTACCCAACATTGCTCGTACTCTTTAAAATCTCCAGCGGAATATCTCCGCTGTATTGCACCAAGCCGTCAGATCGGCGAATAAATTGCAAATCAAAAACGTAATGCCCCTCTGTCAAACCTCGGCACACATCGGCATCCAAGCGCAACAGCACCAAGCGTATTTCGGGGTAAAGGGTCGTCTGAAAGCGGGCAACCGTCTCCTTAGTATGTTTGCGCCGAAGCTCGGCGGCAGCGGTCACGCCGGTCAGGGCAGAAATACCCAAGTCGTCCAAAACATCAAAGACAACACTGATTTCGACGGTCTCGCCCCGTTTGAAGCGCAGAATATCGGTACTCATCACACCCTCAAAATAAAACAAATTATCCCAAATCATCGCCCACCACCCGGGCGGCGAGCCTGCACTCAACACTACACGCCCAACTCCAAAACAGCAGCGTCAGGGGCTTGACTGATGATGCGGTTGGTGCGGACATCATAGAAAACCCGTTGATTCAAAGCAGCCTGACCGCTCAAAACGATATTTCCGCCGCTTTGCGTTTGTGCCGCCCATGAGCCGCCGCCCAAATCGCCCGTTATTTTGGCGATGCCGCGCTGCTCGCGGTTGAGCAGTGCCGTCAGGTTTTGATACAGATTGGTCATTTTGTTACTCCCAACAAATAGATAAAAGGTCGTCTGAACATGGCTTTCAGACGACCTTTAAAGCATTTTTAAAGCGGCTTTAATCGTCCAAATAGCGGTCGATGCTTACATTTTGAGTAACGACAGGCGCGTCGTTTTCGATTTTGATCTCGACCGATACGCCCACAACCACGCCCTGCCAGTTGCCGGACGGCTCGCTGATTTGCCAAATCTCGCCCAAATTAGCCATCGGAATCGCGTATTTGTCTGACACAGGCAAAGACACGGTCTCGCGCTTGTGGACGCCCGTCGCGCTCAAGGCGGCAACACCCGCCGCAAGCAAAACAGGCTGGTCGGTATAAAGCGCGTGGGTCAACGCAGAGGCACGCGGCTCGCGATTGCTGCCGTTGCGGTACACATCCGCGCCCTTGCCCTTGTTATGGCTCGGCCAAACATAAATCCCGTTTGCCCGCTCGGACACGTTGCGCTGCCCGCTGATGCCGAAAATTACGCTGGCAGGCACGGTAACGTCTGCCGCAGCCTGCGCCACCTCCCAAGCTGCCGATTCCCACCTCGGCTTAAATCTCAGGGCAGGTTTGGCGCGGTCGCTCTCAATAAACCCGCCCGCCGCCTGCGCCAGCTCTTGCAATACCGCCATCGGCGTCTTGTCCGTCAATGCGTACACGTCGGCAGGAATCAGCCAATCCGCCATCATCCATCCGTCCAAGCCCACGCCCGTCGGTCTCAAGACCTCCGTGGCGATTTGTTGGGCGTAGATAGGGTTGCGGTATGTGCCGCTGCCTTTGGGTGCGTAGTCCGCGCCCAAGCGGGCGGTAACGCTCCTGCCTGTTACCGTATAGCTCTTTTGCCCGAATCTGCGGTTGTCGCTGTAATCCTCGGCAATGATGACAAAAGTGTCGGCATTGATTTGCACCTTGATTTGCGCTTCCTCACCCTTTGCGCGTGCGTCAGGATTGATTTTGGCGAAATCCTCGGGCGATACGGTCAGGCTGCCTTGCCAGCAATAGCCGCCCGTATCGGCGGTAAACGAGGCGGAAAAAAACTCAATCGGCTGCCCGTCCGCCGTGGCTTTGACGGTGTTTTGCATGATGTATCCGTTTAAAATAGGGGTTTTTGCCGTGTCGAAACAAGCGAACGGCAGCGGAATATGGCGCGGGTCGTGCGCGATTTTTTTACGGTAAAACCGCAGGGCGAGGCGGTTTGACGGCGGGCGGATGCCGCAGACGTAGGTTTCAGGAACCGGCTCAGGCTCGACCGGAATCTCGTAGTATTCGCAGGGAACGGTAACGGCGGGCAGGGATTCAGGGCTGAAGCAACGCGCCAAATCCACCGCAGCGAGGATGTCCGACTGTAAACAGCCGACCAACAAAGCGTCGTCTGAAAACGTACTGTCCGCGTGGGTTTCCAAGCGTTCGCCCGCCCGTGCCGCCTGCGTGTCGCCGCCGCAGCCCGTCAAAAACAGGCTGCCTGTCGTGTTCGTGCCGGAGCAGCCGTCCAGCCCGTCCATCGCGCTTTGAATACCGGACGCACAAGCCAAAACCGCAAACGACGGCTCGGACTGCGCTTTCAGACGACCTTCAAGCGCGGCCATACCATCAAAGGTCGTCTGAAAACAATGGGCAACGTCAACAGCCTTGACCGACACGCCCGACATTCCGACCTCCGCACTACTGCCGGCAAAGCCACCGGTCAGACAAGCCGCCCCCGTTCCAACCGCATGCAGAACAAACCCCCATTCCCCCGATACGGCGGCATATCCTGCCGGTGGCGCATAAGGCTCGGGCGGTTTGGGCTTTGGCGGCTCAATCGGCGCAACCGCCCCGCCTGCCGCAATATGGCGCAGCGGACGGGTAAACGGTATCGGCAATCGGTTTGACGGTTTACGCTGTGCAATCAACGCCCCGAAAGGCAGCGGAATCCGCGCGGAATCGGCATAGGTTTTGGATTTATCGTCAGACATTTCAGACGACCTTATCCGCCGTCAGTATCGACAAATGGCTTGATGAAATCATAGGAGACAGGCTCGTATTGCTTTTTATGGTCAAGCGCAACCATCAAAAATTCTTTATTCGGATTCAGGTAATCAAAGCGGTATGACCCGTCAGCCTTGCTCCATTGAGTTCGAATGACCTTAAAATTCCGCCGCTCGAAAAGCAGTATTTTGCGTTCCGCAGGCTGCCCTCCGACGGTAACAATCCCCTCTGCCTCCCCTGCAATATAGCCGCGACCGCCATAGACGGGGTCGGCAAACACAAGTCCGTCTGACAAAAGCACACCCATCGTTACATGTCCCATGCAGTCAGGTTAATCAAAAAATTCCGACCGACACCATCCTTTTCGGCGTATCCGGTGGTGAAAATTAAAAACTCGTCCGGACTGTTGTCCAAACGGTATTGTTCAAAACAATTATTTTCTGAAAACCAAGATGTAGATGCCCCGAGACATCCCGGAACCAGCCCGCGTAGATTGCCGCCCTCAAAAAAATAAAAAGGCGTTGCAATCAGTTTTTTAGCAATCCCGTCAACCGCCTCGTTACCACCACTATCAAATGACATTAATGAACGTATTCTTGCTTTAGTAGGGATATTATTATCAACTCCTCCTGAAAAAGTAGCAGTACTGTTAAAGCTTTTACTAATGGAGTAATCCGAAAGGGTGATAGTCATCAATGCAGCATTAGATACATCAAACGGCGCCGCACTTGCGAAATCTCCAAAAAATAAAGCAGTTGCCGATGGTGTTGTTTTATAACCAATACCAGGTCTACTACGTTCATATTTCGACCCGACAACCAACCAAAACCCACGTTCATTCCCAATTAAAACCCAGTCACGTCGAGATCTACAGTTCAACTCATTGACAGAATTCCCAGTCTCAGCGGCAACATTATCATTAGCAACGTGCGGCTGAAGATCTGCAGACACTTTGAATTTAGCCGAAACGATATTGTAATAACCGCTCGAACTACCATTGACCAATAGATATGGCTTGGATGATTTTTCATGCTTAGAGCGAAAATAGGCGGCAGTTTCCGTTTCCTGATGAATTTCCCAGCCCAGCGGCTCTTTCCGATTCTCACCCTCGCCATAACCCGTCACCAAACAGGCCTTTAAAACAGTTTTAAACGCTCCGGCATCAGTCGTCAGCTTGGGCGCACCTGCGTCATCCCAGCGGTAAACCTTGACCGGCACTCTTTCAGTATTAAACATTTCAGACGACCTTTGCTTTAAAAATAAAGCCTTATTAAAGCAAAAGCCCCGAAAATCGGGGCTTGGCATGGTTGCAGTCAGATACTCGGCAGCATTCTGTTTTGTTGCCGTCATCTAAAATAAGTAATCTTCGCTCGGTCTCCACTCGAATCTACTGAGCAACTAAATTGCGCCCGCAAAACAGCTCCAAAACTATTTTGCGAATCAACATACCCGCTTATCTCATATGTACCGTCGGCATTTTCGCTACGCTGCCATCCGCCAAATTTGGCTGATGACGGGGATTTTAAAATACCCGTTACCGCTCTTTCGCAGGCTGATTGTGCTTGATACCCGCTTGGCTTGGATGAACCACCGCCACCATTAAATGTAAACCATAAAAATGGAATGGAAACCACAATGCCCATACCAATCAATTCCAAGAAATCAGAGCCTTTCCCTTTTTGATTTTTCTTCCGAAGTTTTTCCTCCGCCTTTACCTTTTTTCCATCCTCTTTTGCCAGGTCAGGATATTCGGCATGGAGTTCCTTATCATACTCAGCCTTTTTCACCGGATTCAGCAAATATTCCCGACACTGCTTTATCTCATCCAAATCCAACGTCTGCTGTTCAGCCGCCCTCCTTAACGCCCTTTCAATTTCGTCTTTTGTTGCTGATGACACAATCCCTAAAAGTTCGTAATAGTTTTCCATCACATCCTCGCAATATTTATTCCGTATAAAGGATTTTAAATTAAACGGCATTAAAAATAAACAAGCGGTAATAAAAGGTCGTCTGAAACGCCTTCAGACGACCTTTATTCGTTGTACCTACTCCGCCACCGTATTACCGCGCAGGCAGGCGGTGAAGCCGTCGCTCCCTTCCTGCCTGTCGGGCGAGGGCTGGACGCTGCGGAGAATCCACACGGGCAGCGGCGTGCCGTAGGTGTTGAAACGGATGCAGTTTTGAACCGCCCAGCCGCCGCCGAACGCTGTCGATTTAATCGTAAAGTACGGTTTGCCCGTGGCGGGATTGGTCGGGGCAAGGTCGGTCAGGGTATCGCTCTTGGCGACTAAGCCAAGCTGCTCGCCGTAAAGTTCGAATTGGTTGGCAGTAGTGAATCTAATCAACCAACGCTCGGTAATCGCGCCGTTGCTGGCTAATTTAATCGGGTAATCCTTGACATTTGCCTTTGCCAAAATCGGATCGCCGCGGCGCGAATCCGCCCAAACATTATCCCATGCCTGTTGCGAAAACGGCTCGGTCGCGCGTACCAGCAAATCGCCGCCGATCAGGGCGGACGAAACGTAAGTCCCTGCTTTGGGGTAGGCGCGCGAAATGGCAAATTGCAGTTTCAGACGACCCGAAATATCGACGCCCGTAATGCGGTTTTCTTCTTCCCACGCGCACACGGCGGTCAGCGGCAGGGTGTATTGCGACAAGTCCAACGGCTCGCCGAAGGTAATACTGCCCGCCTTAAGGTCTGCCGTGTATTTTTCAGCGAGGACGTGTTTGCCCTTGCTGTCGACCAAACATAGGCGGTCGAGGTTTTGTCGGTTGAGCGTGATTTTCTGGGCGGCGGTAAACGCGCTGCCCAAATCCTGCTTGAGCCGATTGGAAATTACGACCATATCGCCCTTACGGAACACGGGGACGCGTCCGTCGGCAGGCAGGCGCACGGCATCAATGCCGATAATCGAAGAATCCAAGGGCAGGTTGTCTTGGGTTACGGCGTTGTATCGCAAATCCTCGGGATAAAAACCTGCGGTGCGGGTAATTTCGTAGAAACCTGTTTCATAGTCGATTTTTCCCGTGATGCCGCCATCGATATTGCCTTCGGCATTGCTGCGGCCGACGATGTCGCCGTTGTTGGCATAAACGGTAAAGCTTTCGGGCTTGACCGGCGCGGCGGGGGTACGCCCCGCATAGGAGAAAATCTTAACCTGCGGCAGACGGACGACCCCGCCCGTTACCTTGAGGCTTTGAAATTTGACGGCGGGGTCGTTGATAGATACCTCGCCGGCGGCGGACAATGTGCCGATATTTTCGCCGCTGCCTTTGGCTGCATCCCAGTTTTTATAAAGCGTGCCGCCGTATTCGACGATTTCGGTCGTACCGTCCGAAAAAGACCACGAATTAAAGACGCAGGTACTGCCTTGGTCAAAGTCAATCAAGACATTAAATGTCAGCCCGCCTGCCAGACGCCCGCTTCGGGGCTTGGCGTGGGACGAGTCGGCGGACAAAAATTCCGCATTCCAGTCACTAAAGGACATATCGACGGTTTTCTTGGAGGTCGCGTCTTTTTCCTGCGCGCGCCATGCGGCACCCAAGGTCGAATAAGACTTGGTCGCCCAAGCCAACGCCTCCACCCGCAACGCGAATTTAGGCACAATCAGCTTACCGCCGTCCCAGCGGATACCCTGCACGGCGTTTTTACCCGCTTTCCAGCCGCCTTTGACTGCGAGCAGACTGATACGCGCCGTACCTGATTTAATTTCTTTCCCGGCAGAAATCGCCATTTTTATCTCCTATCTAACCGCTGCGCCATACCAATTCGGCACCGTGTACTCTGTCTCTTCAGAGACTTGCCCTTTGACATCCAATCTGAAGACCGACTGATTAGGCGTAGCGTCCTTGAATACCAGCTCCCAATGCGCCCCCTTATCCTCTGCCGTCATGCCGTAGCCTGCGCCGCCGACCACGCTTGCGCTGATTCGGCGCGTCTCTTCACAGGCATATTCGACCGTGTTGCTGTTGATGTAGCGTTCGGTCGAAATCACGCCGTTGAGGTAATCCACCGACCCCTGCATATCGCCCGTCAGACTGCCGTTGCTGTCGTCGCGGGCGGTTTTGGTGCCGCCATCCTGCCAAGTCAATACCAACGTACCCGGCTTGATGGGATGACCCAAGCCATAGGTGCATTTACTTTCGGCAGGTTTCGGCGTCGCTGCTGTCCCGGTCTTACCGCCATCTGACGAGGCAAACCCCGAAATCCCGCCCCATTGGAACACAAGGCGGCTGCCGACATCGGGCAATACGGGCAGATTAAGCACGACAGAGCCGGTGGTTGACGACACCGTGCCTACCGCTTTGCCTGCCTCATCGCGCAACACGCCGTCGCCCGAATCGGCGAGCAGATACCAAACGCCCAACGCCATAAACGACACTTTCAGGCTGCCCGCAGCGGGCGCGGGTGTCAGCAGCGGCGCAAACGCCGTGCCTTGGTTGGTTTCTTTGATTTCAACGGCAAAGGCAAACCGCGCAGCCGATGATTTGGCGGCGGGGATGGCGGAAACGGTATAAGTCCCGCTTGGAATGCCGCTCAGACGGCCTTTTTCATAATCGGCTTGAATGATGTTATCGCCGGAGACCAACTGCCCCTGCGCATTGTCTTTGTAGTTGCCGATTTTGATGCTGCCCGGCAAAAGCGAATGGGGCATCGTCAGCGTACCGCCCGATACATACCCGCTAAACACCTGTTTTTCAGGCGCGGCAGCCACCCACATATCGCCCGCGACGGGATATTGGTCGGCATATGGTGTCTCTACCGTCGAAGTAGGAACCAGCTTTTCGTAGATGCTGGCTACCGTCAGCGACGCATCGCCCGCCTTGAGGTCGTCTGAAACGGGTTTGACACCGTAATAGCTTGCCGAATCGGCGACCTGCGTTTCCAAAATCTTGACCTTACTGCCCGCATAGCCCTCGACGGGGTAGTCCACGCCGTCGAAATCTCGCGTCAGCGGGTTGGTCGTCTCCATTTTGAGGACGCGGCGGCGGATTTCTTTGGTCTGCCCACCAGCCAAAGGGATTTCAAACGTCCGCATTTCGTGCGTCAGGTTCGCGATGCGAAAATATTCGGTAATCCGCTCGGTCTTGGCATTGGTTTTGTCTTCGTATTGTAAGCAATACCGCTCGCCCACTTTAGGCAGCGGGGCTTCTTCGCGCTGATATGCCTGCACAAGGCGCACGCCCGCCAAATGCCGCCCCATCAGCGTCATGCGGCTTTCGACCGTCGGCACGGAATAAGCCTCAATACGCGGCATGATGTCTGCGCGGCTCTCGCCGTAGTTGCGCGCCTTAAACGCCAAGAAAGACACGTTTTCAGAGGTTGGCGGCTCGGTAATGACGAAATGCCCGCCGTAAAGCGGCTCGGAGTCGTTCCGCAGGACGGCTGGGTAGAGCAGGCGCGCGTCCAGGCTGCCCATCGTGCGGTCAACGTCCGAGACGGGCGGGAAAATCTCGTTATCCTCGCCCGTCAGCGGCTGCCCCACCATCAAACCGCCGCCGTCAGGCGTATCGGTCATGCGCTGGCTGGGGTAAATCTGCAAATCCTGTTGCGTCAGGCGCGTTGTTTTTTCCATTTTTGAAACCTTTTTAAATCCTGTTTAAACCTGCTTTCAGATGACCTTAAAAAGTCATCAGGCAGAGTTTGGCGGTATATCGTTCGCTGTCCGCCTCGGGCGTCGAGTACCGCACCGGCTCGACGTTGCCCAAAGCCGCGTCATGCGTGCGCCAAATGACATTAAATTCGCGCCCGTCGTAATGCGTCAGCGTCATTTCCAATTCGGGGACGTCCGTCCAATCGCGCAAAGTGCGCAAAGACCCCAAGTCCAGCCATACCCAATCGCCCGAAAGCGTAATCGGACGGCCGTTTGCCTTGATGCCCTGCTGGACGACCAGCCCGCCCGACAGCGTGCGCTGCGGCGCGGCCTGCGCCACCTTGTTCCACCCAAATTCATCTTCCCAGCGCATATCCTGCGGCAGGCGGACGCTTGCGCCGGTGTCCTTGCGCTTTAAAATCCAATCAGCCATTTCAGACGACCTTTGCCTAAATATAAAACCCCATTAAAGCAAAAGCCCCGAAAATCGGGGCTTGGCATGGTTGCAGTCGGGTTTGTATTTGCCGCTTGGATTAATTCGTCCGTTTGAACGAGTTTTCCAGTTGCGTCATCAAGTTTCCGACCGCTCTGTTGGCGACCGCCTCGTCGCGCTGCGCCAAAATGCGGTTAAGGTCGTCTGTATTGACGTTGACCTGCGGATTGCCGATTTGCTGCAACTGACGCGCCACATTGTTGCTGCCGCTTGCCGTGTTTTGGCTGCGGGCGCGTTCCTGCGCGGCAGATTCGGCGCGCTTGTTGCGTTGGCGGTCGTAGATTTGCTGCTGCAACTCGATTTGACGCTGATATTCGCGGGCAATGTCGCCCTGTCCCAGCTGCTTGGCGTTTGCCAGTTTCTGATTCAGCTCGCGCAGCTTTTTCTCCTGCTGCAAAGCGTAGCCCGCCTCGGCGTTGCCGTTGAGTTCGGCAAGCTCCGCCTCAAGGGCGCGCGTCGCGTCGCTTGCCTCTTGGCGCAGCGCGTTTAAGCGGCGTTGCGCGTCGGCAATGGCATTACGAAACTTGGTCAGCTCGGTATTGCCCAGCTTGTCGGCGGCACGGGCGGCCGCACTGGCGGCATCGTTCAACACGCCCTGCGTCAACGCACCCTGCGCCGTTGCGTCGCTCAACCGCTGCATGGCGGAGTTGGCAAGGTAAATCTGCTGGGTGTAGTCCTTCATTCGCCCGATTTGCAGTGTCGCCTCCATGCCGATTTTGACGCCCCTGAATTTTTGGTTCATCAACTCAAGCTGTTCATTATTGAACTTGACGTAGCCGCCCGTCTGACTGAGCCGGTAGCCATAATCAGTAACGGCTTTGGCGGCTTTTTCGGTCGCTGCCGCCGCCTTTTCCGCGCTGGCCGCCGCCTCGTCGTTTGCCTTGACCACCTTGCTGACAGACTGGGCATGACCTTCCGCCGCCTGCGCGCCCTTGTCGTGGGCGTTTTTGGCAGCCTCGCCCGCCTGCGCGGCCGTATCGTTCAGCCCTTGATAGGCGGCTTTGGCTTTTTCTGCACCGCCTGACGCCGCATCGCCCAAACGGGCAAGCTGCTCCTGCGTCAACAGTGCCGCATCGCCGCTGGCTTTGAGCTGGCGTTGGAACTCGGCAAATTCCTCTTTGCTTTTGAGTTTGCCCATCATCTGCTCAAACGCCGCCTGCATCAGCTTGGCATCTTTTTGACCGGCCGCCGCCGCCTGTTCGGACGCGTCCTTAAAGTCGGCAAACGCCTGACGTGCGTCGCTGCTGATACCCGTCATCACGGCCTTGCTGTCCACACCGATTTTGGCAAATGCGTCGGCAACCTTATCGGATGCGACGGGCGCGGCATCGCCGATTTTTTTAATTTCCTCGGCGGTCATGCCTGCCTGTTTGCCCGCGTCCTCCAAGGCGGCTTTCAGTTTTTCGACCGCTTCGGGGCTGTCCATCTGCTTTAATGCCGCCTGAAACAAGCGCGACATCTGCTCGGCATCGTTGCCGAACTTGGCGGCGGCGGTGGAAAAGTTGGCAATACCTTCCGCCGCTTTTTTGCTCATGCCGGTGGTTACTTCTTCCGCCGTCAGCCCCAAAGATTCGAGTGCTTTTTGCGCTTCGGCAAGTTCGCCCGTGTCCGCGCTGATTTTGATGTTTTTCTTATCCAGCTCGGCTTTCAGTTCGGCGGTTTTATCGCGCACGTTTTCCAGTTTGATTGCCAGCTCGCTGTAAAAGTCGCCGTTTTCGCGCCCGTCGGCACGCAAGGCGGCCATACTGCGCTCCAACGCCGCCTGCTCGGCAGCGGAAGCACGATATTCGGCTTGCAGGGCTTTGACGGCGGCTGCCTCTTCTTCAGCGGCTTTGGCTTTGGCGGCAGCGGCTTTTTCAGCGGCTTCTTGCGCCTTTTTATCTGCCTCCTCCAACTCGCGCTTGATTTGGGCTTCGGTCTTGAAATGTTCGCGGTATTTGTCCAGCCCGCCCGTAGTAAAAAGGCTGTTTATAATGGCAGGGATACGGGCAAGGTTATCGCCGAAAAGTTTTGCCCAATCAGTGTTTTCACGCAACCAAGAGCCAACCGCCTGCCCCGCCTCAAATGCCACAAACAACAATCCCGCATTGGCCGCTGCCAGTTTAAGGTTTTGCGCCAACACACCCGCAGCCGCCGCTCCGTTACCAAAGCCGTTACCGGCGGCAGCGGATTTGAGCGCGATGCCCAGCTCTCGGGCAGCGGCAGTGGTCGTCAGGATGGATGCCTTGGTTGCTTCAATCCCGACACGCTGGGTCGCAAACGATGCCGATACCGCGCCGCCCGTCAGGCGGACAGCCGCCTCATAAGCCTTGACGGCAACGGCTCCCGCCGCAAACAGCGCGGCAAGCTGCGTCAAAACGGGGAACTCTTCCGTAATCGCGCCGACCGCACCGGCAACACCGCCCACCGTACTTGCCAACAAAGACACCAAAGGCAGCAGCTTTTCACCGACCTCGATGGCAACGTTGATGATCTCTTGCTTGGCTTTGGCAATCTGCGCCTCGCTGGTGGACATGGCGCTTGCCACTTCTTTTTGCATCGCGCCGACGACCTGTCCCTTGTCGGCGACCAAGCCCAAAGCCTTTTCATATTCGCCCAGCGAGCCGACCAAGAGGGCGATGTCGTCGCTGTACTCGGTGCCGAAGAGTTGCGAGAGCGTCAGGGCGCGGCTTTGTTTGTCCAAGACTTCGAGTTTGTGCAGGAACTCGGTCAATGCCTGCTGCGGATTGGCGGCGATGTTTGCCGCCATCTCGTCGGCAGACGTTCCGATGGACGCAAGCGCGTCTTGGAAACCCTTGCCCTGGCTTTGCGCCGTTTGCAGTTTTTGCAACAGCGCATTGATGGCGGTCGCCGCCACTTCGGGCGGTTTGCCCAAGGCGATAAAGGCGTCGGCAAGCGCGGCGGCTTCGTCGGCAGCAAGCCCGAACTGCTTGGCCGTACCGCCGATACGCGCCATCGCGGCGACAATATCTTTTTCACGGGCGGCGGTATTGTTGCCCAAAACGTTGATGGCATCGCCGAGCTTCTCGACCTCGCCGATTGGGATTTGGAACACGTTGGCAATCGTCGCGGCGGCATTGCCTGCCTCTTCCGCGCTCAAACCGAAGGCAACCGACATTTTGGACGCGATGGCGGTAAATTCCGACAATTTCTCAATCGGGATGCCAAGCTGCCCGCCCGCTGCGGCAAGCTCTGCCATTTCGGCGGCGGAAATGCCCAATTCCGCGCCCATTTTCTTCAGCTCGTCCGAAAGCTTGGCGTATTGCTCGTCCGTGCCGTCGGCGACTTTTTTCACGCCCGCCATCGCGGTTTCAAACTTCATTGCCTCGCGGGTGGCAAACGCCAAGCCGCCCGCCCCGCCGACCAAGCCCTGAATCTCCGAAGCGACCTCGGCAATAGACGGCTTCACGCCTTTCAGGCTGGCTTCGAGTTCGCGCACCTTGCCTTCTTGCAACTGCGCCGCCCGCGCCAATTCCTCGTGCGAGAGCGTGCCGCTGTCTTTGAGCAGCTCGTAGGCGTCTTTGGTCTTTTGGATTTCCTGACGAGCCTTGTCGTCGGTATCGATACCGAGCTGGATTTTGGCATCGGCGATGGCTTTTAGGGTTTGCGCTTCGGCAGTCAGGCGGTCTAGCTGTGCCGTTGCGGCAGCGGATTCGGACGACAGGCGTGCCTCTTCGGCGGCAAGGTTTTTGACGGATACGCCCGACACCGACATCGCGTCGCGGGCGGCATACAGTTTGCCCGTCAGCTCGGTTTCGCTTTTTGCCAGGCGTTCGGATTCGGCGCGAAGTTTCGCCAAATCGGCCCGCTGTTGCTGCGTACCGCCGTCGCGCATGGATTTCTCAAGCGTCGCGGTCAATTCGTCCAGCGCGCGCATTTCTTTGGCGGTGTTGTCCAATTCCGCCGACAAAGCCTTATATTCCGCAATCGCCGCCTGTTGCGCCTGGGCTTTCGCCAGCGTCGCGCCCAGCGCTTTCGCCTCTTCCGTCAGTTTGCCCGTATCGATGCCCGCCGCCTCAATGGACTGCGCCAGCGCATCGATGTGTTCGGCACCGGACACGCCCGCCTTAATCTCAATACCCGCTTGGATGTTTGCCATAATTAACCCTGTTTTAAAACCCGTTTAAAAAAAGGTCGTCTGAAACTCCACGCCGCTGCGCCTACACGCAGAAGCTCGTTTCAGACGACCTTTTATCTACCAACCGAATCAGTTGTTGTAAGACGTGAAGGAATAGGTCGAGGTCTCGCCCGAAGCCAACACTGCCGTGCCTTTAAATTCAACTTCGTTAAAATCATCAGATAACCAGTCGATACTGCCGTCCACTGCCATTACGGCATGGGGGATGTGCAAGACGCCATCCTCGCCGGTAACGCGGTTGCGGCCGTCGACATAGATTTCCAAATCCAAACGCGACAAGGTCGCAGCGGACACTTTGTAGCCGCCCGATGCACGGGTTTTGTATTCGACGGTGATGTCTTCGCCGTCGTTGACGGTGTCGACGTCCGGCAGGATGGTAATCATGCCCAAGGTGGCGTTGATGTCGATATGCGCCGCATCAACGGCAGCTTTGGACTTGTTTTTGACTTTGACGGTAACCGGGTCGATGTTGCCGTTTGCCAGTTTGTACGCCATGCCTTTTTTGCCGATGGTTACGGTTTCGTCCGTAACGGTCTGCGCCGTTGCTGCGATGACGGCAGCTTCGCCCATCAGGGCAAGCGCAAGGTTGTCTTTGTCGAAGGTATCGAGCTTCAGGCCGATTTCGGTGGGTTTGACGGTTTTCAAGCTGTCCAACGCGCTGCCGTAAGTGCCTTTTTGCTTGGATACGCGCTCTTTGGTTTCCACGCTGGTTTGTGTGGTCAGGGCGGTGGTATTACCGATTTCGATAAAACCCGAGCCTTTTTGATTGAGGTTGCGCACCTTGACGTCGCCCTCAAAGATTAAGCCGTGGTCGTTTTGTTTTGCCATGTGGCAGCTCCTTTAGTTTGCCGCCTGCACGGTATCGCAGGCGAATGAAATAGGGTAAAAGGCAAAGCCGTCGTTGTATTCGATGGATGGCGAGGCGATGCGGCGGAAAGGGGTAACGGCATATTCGTCGCCCGCATCCCAGCCTGAAAACGCCCGTTGGATTGCCGTCAGGGTCTCGCCGACCTCGTACAGCGTGGATTTGCCGTTGGCGGTATAGCTGCGTGCCAACACAAAGGTAAAGTGCAGCGTCGATTTGAGGTATTTGCCGTTTTTCGCCTCGTCGGCAAAGGTCGAGCCGCCGTAAACGACATAGACCGCGCCGTCCAGCGGGGCGGCTTTGCGCTTCGCCGTGCCTTGGGCGAGCAGCTCGGCAAGTTCGCCGATCTCCTTGACCGCCTTAATGCCTTTGACGGTTTTCAGACGGCCTAGGATTTCGGGATAGACCGCCAATAAGTTTTCATGCTGTTTTAAAGCCATTAATCAAACTGACCGTTAAGCCAGTCCTCCATCAGTTCGCCGATGTGTTGATAATCCTGCACCGACAAACCTAAGTACGGACGCGCCGGCATGTTTTTCGTGCCTTTCTGCGCATAAACCGAGTAGCCCATGATTGAGCCGGTAATCACGCTTTTTGCCGATGCCTCGTGCGTAATGCTTGCCAAGAGGTTGCCGTGATCCACCAAAATCCCGCCGCGTCCGTTTTTGGCTTGTGCCGTAGCGGGGGATACGTCCGCCCAGCGTTTGCCGTCGGGCGCGGTTTTGGTTTCGGCGATACGGCGGCGGGTCGAGGATTCGAGGATGCCGCCGATGGCGCGCAAAGGCTCTTCAAGGCTGCCTGTCAACTTGCCCGACAGGCGGTTCAGGCTTTGGGCGATGCGCGATAAATTGTGTGATACCGTAATCCGCATCGCTTACTCCTTCAGCCATTCCCGCAAATCGGGTTCGGCATTGACATAAACGGCACAAGTTGACGGTATGCGGTCATCCGATACGCGGGTCTCGTCCAGCATATTCGGATTTTTGACGACCATCTTGAGCCAAGCGACCGCCGACTGATAACGCTCCTCGACAATGCCTGTTACCGCGTCGTCGTAGAGGTAGTAGCGGGCGATGTCGCAGACTTTGATTTTCAAAACCTGCGGCGTGGTGTCGTTGGTAAAAAACAGTTTCGCCGCCCGAAGGTAGCTTGCCGCCTCTTCTTCCGCATCGGCGATTGCCGCGTTTAATACATCTTCGTTGATGTATTCGTAGTTTTCATGATTCGACCGCTCCGCCATTTCCTGCTCGCCGAAGCGGGTAATCATGTCTTGGATGGTAATCATGCCGTCCTCCGTTTTCAGACGACCTTTTTGTTGCCTTAAAGGTCGTCTGAAATCCGTTTAAGACATGGTCAGCGTTGCCAACAACTCGGGGCGCAGCGCAATCGGCAGCGGGTTTGACTGCATGTGGAGGCTCCAACCCTTGTCGTGCTGCAATTTCTCGCGGCTGGCGTAATACGGCAGGGCGCGGGTGTTTACAGTTGAGGCCATGTCGGCAGGTGCGAAATACTCTTTGTAGAGATTACGGCCAACCGGCAACAGAATCGCTTTGTCCGCCGCAATGTCGGCGTCGCTGCCGAAATGGTTGGCATACTCGATAAAGCGGATGCCCTTGTAAACAAACTCGGTCGGATTGAGCGTATCGCCTTCGCGGTAGGCGCGTGCCTCGTCGTAGCGTTTGTACACTTCGAAGATGGATTTATGCTCTTTGAGCGCGTTCAGGAAATCGATGCCGCAATACACCACCCAGCCGCGCACTTGCGCACCGGCGAATTTTTGGCGTTGCTCAGACAAGAGCTTGTCCAATACCGAGCCGACTTTGGTCGTATCTTTGGACAATTCGATATTTTGCGTTTTGCGTGTAACGCCGAAATCGGCATTGATGTCCAAAATCACGCTGCCGTCCGCATCCAAAATCTTGCTTTGCAACGCGCCGAGCATGAGGTGTTCGCGGGTGTATTCGAGGTCAGATTTGCCACCGGCCAGCTTTTCGTTGACCTTGTCCATGACGGTTGCGGCTTGGGTTGTGCCGAAAGCGCGCAGGTTTTGCACGTCGTCGGCGCGGATGATGTCGTGAATCGGCAGGTGCGGGATTTTGACGGTGCGCACGGTGCGTTTCGGGCTGTCCACCGCCTGACCGGATGTGCCGCGCTCTTTGCTGGCAACCAAGCTGACTTTGCCGTCTTGGAACTCAATGTCGGCATAAGTGGTGGTCAGATATTCGGGTTCGAAGATGCCCAGCTCGCGGATTTGGCTTGCGCCCGGGTCGATTTTGTTGACGGCGGTGGTCAAAGCCTGCACGCCAAACTTGCTGTTATCGGATAAAGGCATGATGTGTCCTTTTTAAATCGGGTTTAAAGGTCGTCTGAAATCAGGCGGCGGGCGTGCCTTGGTAAACGATGCCGTACGCGTCGCCTTCTTTTTTCAGCGCGTCCAAGGTTTTGCCGGTGGTCGCCGCTTTGACATCCGCATCGGCGACTTTTGACAGGTCGATGATGCAGTTGAGCGGTTGGACGATGACTTTGCCGTCGGCTTCATCAGTCAGCGCCACCAGCTTTTTGCCGCGCAGCGGGTACTCGACAAACTTGCCTGCCTTTGTGCCGGTTTCGGCGGCAACGGCAACGCGGGTCTGCGGCGTTGCTTCGTATTTCAAAAAGTCGGAAATGACAGGGCCTAAGATTTCGGTTTTGACTTTAGACATAAGAGCCTCCCAATGAGCCTTTGCGGCTGGCAATAGAGAATTTGCCTTCTGCACCAGTGTTTTCAGAATCGTCCTTACCTGCGCCTTCGCTCAACAGCGCGGGCGGTACGGCAGACGGAGCGGCTTTCGGCGTCAAATCGGCAATCATGGCTTCCGCCGCGTCAATGTCGGCAGACAAAAGCACGGTCATCGTCGCATCGGACAAGCCTTCAAACTTGCCGTCTTCGGTTTCTTTGAAACCTGCGGCGGACAATTTCGCCTTGACTTTTTCTTTCTTGGCAGCCGCTTCGGCTTCTTTCAGCTTTTTCTCGACTTCGGCTTTTTCAGCCTTGAGCGTATCGACTTCCGCTTTCAGCTCGTCAAACGCTTTCTTTTCGTCTGGTGTCATGGATAACTCCAAAGGTTGTTTAAAAATATCCGGCAAGGGGCTGCCGTCCGACAACACCACCGCCTCCGTCTCACTGTCCGCCCCAATGGCGGTAAACGACACCTCGCGGATGGTGCAGCGGCGCAAAATCACCGCAGGACCCGTTACCTCGTTGCCGTTGACGGACAATACCGCGCCCGCCGCCAGCTCCTCGTAGGATTCCGCCTGCGCGTAAACCGACATTTCCCAAGGAAAACCTTGGTCGGCTGCTTCGGCGATCTGCGTGCCAAACTCGTTGGACAACAGACTGCCCTCGGCAATCAGACCGTCCGCCGTTACCGACAGGCTGCACACGCCCGCCATTTTCAGCGGCGAATGCTCCAACAGGACGGGGACGGACGCTTTGTGCGACAGCTCCGCCAAATCGACGACGGTTGGATAACCGCCGTAGCCGAACGGCTTGCCCGAGTTGGCGACGCCTTTAAAGGTACGCACATCATCCGCACGGGTCGCCAAGGCAACCGGCAGCGCGGCGGACAATTTGATATTGAGGGGTGATGTTTTCGTATTCATAGCCGCCATTGTGCAACGCATGACGGCAAACAGACGGCGGCATGACTTCACTTTGCCGTCCGAAATGAAAAAGGCCGCCCGAAACCGTATTTCAGGTTTCAGACGACCTTTGAAAATCCTCATGCGTAAAATATGAAAATACCCACTTTAAAACCGCTTTAGAATCGCGCCAGATTGATTTTTAAGATTCTGACGGGGGTTTGCCTATCTTTAGCGTCCGACCCGCCTAAAATCGCAAATTTAAGACATATCCAAAAATGCAGACGGCGGCGGTTTGAAAAACGTTTTCAGAGGGCTTTTAGGGCTGCGTCAGATTGACTTTAAACATTCGGACATATCTTTGCCTACCCTGACCGATAAAACGCGCTAAAACGCGAAATTTGAGCGGTTATGAAAAAAGGTCGTCTGAAACGGTTTCAGACGACCTTCGGGTTATACCGGTTTAAATCTCGGATCAGCTTCTAGGGCGGTTTTCAAATCGGCTTTGTAGGGCTTAATCCACTCGGACTTTTCTGCCGCCTCAAGTATCCATCCGTACACATTGGCAAATGCCTGCGCGGACAAATCCGCAATTGAAAATACGCAGCCCGAAAACTCGCCCTGCATTTGCTCGGCTGCTTCCTTGTCGATTTCGGCAAGACGCGGGTACAGATAGTCCAACAATTCGGACGGGGCGGTTTTCCCGCCTAAAAATACTTTTACTTCGCGGCTGACATACAGTTCAGACGGCATGACTTACTCCGATATTTTTACCAATAAGCGGACTTTATCCCGCTGTTCTTTCGGCAATGATAACACATACTGCAACAATTTATGCCGGTTTGCCGCATTCAGGTGGCGTAAATCAAGCGGGACAATATCGGCTTTATCAAAATGCTCCTGAATCTTGTCGACCTTAGTATTCCACGCCCCTGCGGTGTGTGCAAAATAACGGTTCATCAATTCCGCACGTTCGTGGTTTTCGGTAAACATAAAATCCAGTTTTACCCATTCCTCGCGGGGCAGGTCGTCTGAAACAATCAGATAATCGGCTTGTCCTTTGCCTTTTTCTACCGCCAAATCGAACACTTCCAGCCTGTCTCCCGTTTCAGCCTGCCACGCTGCCGCAGCTCTCGCTTCGTGGTCTTTGGTATTGTTGGCAGACTGCTCTTTTGTCAGCCTGCGCACTTCTTTTTCCGATACCTTGTCCGACAAAGCCAACACCGCCACTTTGTCAGACGGCACGCTGTACCGCTTGTCCAGCCACGCCTCGCGCTCGGCAATCATGGCGACCAGTGCCTCTTCGCCGTTTCGCTCGCCAAACAGTGCGTCCATCGCACCCAATCGGTCGCCGTGGTTGTGCGCAAAGCTTGGCGTGATGTCGTCTGGTATCAATACCGTTTGACCTGTGCGCGGATTGGTAAACTCGACCATATCCACATCAGGCTCGCCGCTGATGCCCTCGTGCTCCGCCTGCCGACGGGTCAGGGCGGAAACCGAGCATTTGCAGCCGTAGCCGTTGGGTGGAAAGATGACTTTCCAGATGTCGTGGTCAACCGGTAGGACTAAGCCGTAGTAGCGTTTATGGCTGTCGCGCGGATGCCCTGCGGCGGAATGGTTGTAGCGCAAATACGGCAAGGCTTTTTTGTTTGCCTGTATCCGCTGCCACTGCCCCGCCGCAAAGGCGGTTTGCATATTGGTGTTGAAAATGGTTTTCAGACGGCGTGTACTGCCGAGCTGTACCAATTTCGGCTCGCCGTCCAGCGGGTCGGTCATCACTTGCTCGCCCCACCAGCCTTTAGCCATCAAATACGGTTTTAAACGCTTTTTAAAATCGGCAAACGCCGTGCCGTTTTGTTGCGCGGATTCGATGGCGTCTTTGACTTCGGCGAGCATATCCGCGTCCATCATCTTGGCGACGGTAAACGCAAGGCTGTGTTGGTACAGCCAAACATCGTAATGACTGAATCCGGGCAGGATTTTCTTAGCCTTGAAATGCTCGAAAGCGGCTTTATCGACTAAGCCGGCGAAGTTGTATTCAATCCCGTCCATCGCCCGCTCCGTCGGCCCAAGCCGAAAGGCCGTCTGAAACCAAACGCTGGATCAAGAGATTATCGCCCTTGCTCAAATCAAGCTCGGACAATTTTGCCTCAAATTCGGCGTAGTCTTTGCAGCTTTCCAGTAAACCCAACACCGCCTCCATCTTCGGTCGGGCGATTGCCTGCTCCGCCGTATCGGGCGCATTATGGGCAAGGCCGTCAGACAGGCGCAGGCTGAATTTGGCGGGCGCAGGGTTTTCAGACGACGTTTTCGGGTCGCGCAGCTCAAAATGTTCCGGCTCAAAGCCCAAGATGTCGCGGTAGTAGGTTTCGGTCAACACGAGCTGCCCCGTATCCATATACATCTTGTCGCGTTCGGCTCGGGTTTTATCAACCTTGATTTCGTCTTCAAACTCAAACCATACACCTTTGGGCGCATTAATCGGCTTGCCGTAGGCGTTGTTGACCATCACAAGCGCGTCGATAAAGTGCTGTGCAGCGCGGGAGAGCAGAGCGAGATACGCGCCGATGCGCTCGTCGCGGTTATTTTCTTCGGTTTCCTGACTGGCGCGGCTGGCGGTCTCAAGGTCGCTGGTTTTGACTTTGCCTAACAGCGTTTTTTGGATACGCGCATTGGCAAGGTTTTCCAGTCGTCGAAATGCCTGACCATCCGCGCTGTTTTGCAGCATCATCACATCGTCCTCGCGGTCGATGCTCAATGCGCCGCCGGAGACAAAGCGGTAAAAACGGCTCATAAACCCGTTGTGGTCGTCCTCGCTGTTGGCTTGGATTTTAGCAATCAGATAGGGCTGGGCGTAGCGCGTGATGAATTGCGCGGCATAGATAAAGCCTTTTTTACGCAACGCTACGGGCGCATACAGCCGCGCCGCCGCCATTTCGCCCGCAGGATTGGTTGAAGTCGAACGATGGGCGATAAAGAGATACAGCACATCCGTATTGCAAGTCTCTTCGCCGCTGGTGCCGCGATACACCAGCGAGCCGTCACGGTAGGGGATATATTTCGCCAGCTCACCGCTTTTGTTGCTGATGTGTTTAATCGTCAAAAAGCCGTCGGGTTCAGGTTGATAGATATAACGACCCACGCCGTATCCGCCCAGACGCGCCGTCAGGACGATTTCGGCAAGCGCGGGCAGGTGGCGTTTAAGCGTTTTCCACAGGCGGTCTTTATCCTCGTCGCTCAAGTCCTCGCCATAAATCCGCCAAGGTTTATTGAGCATGGCCGCGTGCAAATCCTCCAAACAGGCGGCCACCTCGTCATCGCTTACTACCGCATCCAATGCCTGCTGTCTGTCCACGCCGAGGCGCGACAGCAGCGCGTCCGTGCCTTCCATGTTGGAAAACAGGCTTTCCAAAGCGTCTTCAGTCGCGCTCGTCAATGTCTTGATGGCGGTTTTCCGCGTTGCGCTTTTAATCAATCCGAACATATTTTTTACTCCGAAAGGTCGTCTGAAAACGGTTTCAGACGACCTTAAAATCAATACTCTTCACCGCGCGCCGCCAAGAATCCCTCGATTTGGGCGACCATGATATGCAAATTTACCAGCCTGCCGGACTTATAGGTGGAGACAACATCTTGCAGATACTTGACTGCCTTATCCAAACCACGCTCGAGATACTCAACATCCTCTGCCAACTCCTTTTCCCGCGCGGTTATCCGTCCTTGTTCACACATTTTTTTAAATCTCCAACATCGGCGCAGGCAAATCAATCGCCCGCGCCCTGTTTGACACATTGCCCGTCGTTGCCGCCATCCACAGCATATGCAGCGCATCAGGTCCGTCGTCGTGGTCGGCTTTGGGGAAGTGGCGCAACTGGCTGATCAGCGTCTTTTGGTCGGGGTTGAGCAGAATCAGCCCGTTTGCCATGTGCGGCTGCAAGGTCTCAATCCGCAACATCTTGTCCGAAGACGGCTTGATACCGCGCACGGGGATATGCACACCCGAACGCGCACCGCGCTTAATCAGCTCGTCCTTGAGGAACTCCTGAAACTGCACCGTCTCCACCACCCACAACACCGGCTTGACCCGCGCCTCTTTTTGGATGCGGATCACGTCCTCGATAATCAAATCGGGCAGGCGTTTTTTGACTTGGGCAACGGTTACGAACAGACGACCCGTTGATTTTTGATAACCACCGACCAAAATCGCCGACGGGTCGCGTCCCGCGCCCGCTTTACCCAACGACGGGTCGAGCGCACCGTAGTACACCCAATCGTTCGGCAATTCCGACCAGTATTTGATGTTTTCGGCAAACGGCGCATCTTCGCCGCTGACCGGGTCGTTTTGATATTCCGAATCAAATGTCGCATGGCCGTCGCGGGCGCGGATTTTCATCAGTGCCAACACACCGCGAGCTGCCCAAGAAGTGACCACGCCGCGCTCCATCTCGTCTTTGTTCGCCTGATAAAACGCCTCGGCCACCATCTCGCCGTCGTTTCGGAAAAGTTCCTCCCAGCGGTCCCACAAATCCATGCGGTCGGGCCAGCGTTTCATCGCCTTAAACTTAATACCGTGCCAAAACGGGTTATTCAGAGTGCGGTTAAGCACACTGTCGTAATGCAAAATCGTGCCGATATAGATCACATCGTATTTTTGCCCGACACCTCCGAGTGGCAATACCGTTTTAGTCAGCCACGCATTGAGCTTGTCGCGCTGTTCGGGGTTGCGGACTTGTTCGTCATTCTCAATATCGTCCAAAACAGTTAAGTCAGGACGGTAAGGGCCGTGACGCAAACCGCGCAGCTTTTTACCGCTACCGGCCACTTGGACTTTAACGTCATTGGCCGTCACAATCGTACCGGCCTGCCATACACGGCCTTGCCCGCATACTTCCGGAAAGTCGGTTTTCAAGCGTGGGTTAAATTCCAATTCCGCCTTGATGGCTTCGAGCATCGGGTATGCCTGATCAATGCTGTCCATCACAATAACGGCATAATGTTTTTGGCCGGTCACGATACACCATAGCGTAAACAGCTGGGTAACCTGCGTCGATTTACCCTCGCCACGCGGCGCACCCACCGCCTCATTTTCCCCTTTAGGGGAGCGGATAATCTCCGGCAGACGGCTGAATAAAAACGCATGCAGTTCGGATTTCTCAGGCGAGCGGATATAATGGGGGAAGTAGGTATTTACGAAATATTCGTAACCGCCTACCGGGTCAAACACCTTGGCACGGCGTGCAGCAATAGCCTTGGTCGACGCATCGAAGCCGTTCACTTCCGCTTCGATGACTTGGCGCAGACTGGCGGCCAGTTCGGCAAGGGATTTGAGGAAATCTTTATTTTTCATAGAAAGTAATAAATCATGATGTTTCAACAAGCACAGGGTGTTGATGTTAGAATTTGGTTCGATGAAGATTTACAAAGAAAAATACTGCAATGTTTATCTGTATTCTTTCCACAGCCGGCAACATTTACAACCATAGCAAATCAATTAAATATCTCAAATCAATTTGAATTTAAGCTGGAGAAAAACATACGTTATTTAGAGGGACATCATTTAGTTCTCTATTGTGGTGATGTGTATGAAAATAATGGATTTGTGCGTATTCCTCAATTCCAAATTACCTCAATCGGTTTAGATAACATCATCAAGCCAGCCGAGTTTTTTTATACTAATGTGGTAGCTACTACTTCGTTCACATAGACCTAACCAAACTTCTTCTCCACTTCCGCCCCAAACGGCTCCAATACCTCGACAAAGGCAGGCAGATGTTTGGGGTGTTTTTCTTGTACAAACGACATCAAGAACTCAATCAATTCCAATGCCGTCGCCAGTTTTGACGTTTCCGGCATTACGCGCGCATTGGCGGATACGGTTTTGGTAAACGCATCGGCCAGGCTGGCCAACAGCTTGGCGCGGTCGGACGGCGGCAAATCTTCGGTGCTCGAATCCTGCAGCATCGTCATCGTGCTGTTGTACTGCACCATAAAACCGGCCAACATCGCACGGCTCAAGTCCTCAATACCGCCGCCGGCCAAAGTGTAGGCGGCGCGCATCTTATCCCAGTCGTCGCCCTTTTCCTTATCCGCACGTTTCCACGCACGCGCAGTGGCCTGCGGGATTTCGCACATCAAGGCCGCCGTTTCCAAAGTTTGCTCGCCGCTCACATAGAGCCGGCGTAACTTTTCACGGATTTCTTGCGGGTGAGCCATAATTACAGTCCCATTTTCGCTTTAATCAATTCCCAACCGATTGTAATCAGACTGCCGCCGATTGCGCCGAATGTAATGGCCGTGCGTTTTGTGTCTTGGCGGATTTGTGCAATTTCCGCCTGCATTTCCTTCTGATTTTTCAGAGTTTGATCAGTCTTGTTTTCAATCCGCGCCAAGGCTTCTAAAATCGGGTCTTTCATGATTTGTCCGCTTTCCTGTCTAATTTTTCATTCATTTTTTCAAGTTTGTTTTCGATGCGCTCCAAAGACGCCGCGATATTTTTGCGGTCGGCTTGGGCGTCCTGTTTGGTGTGATAGGAGAGCTTGACTTCGTGTAGCTCTTCTTTCAGGTCTTCAATGCGCTTGTCCGCCTCTTTCAGACGACCTGAAATGCCGTTGACCCAAAACCAAAACGCGGCAGTCGCAATCGGCCACAGGGTTTTAAAACCAAATTCAAAATCCATTTAAAACCCCTTAAACCGGCACATCGCCGAATACGATACGGACGGAGTAGCCGTCAGGGCGATTGCTGGAAATTTCGAGTCCATCCCCATCGTTACAAATGCAGTAATACGCCGAAATCGTCTGCCAAACTGCACGCTTAAAGGTGTCGTAGTTTGTATTTGGATATTCAAGGTTAAAGGTCGTCTGAAAATCCTTATTCATCCGTACCGTATATTCAAACCCTGCCTTATCCAGCAGATTAGAAACATGGATGACAAACGGCTCTTGTTCGCGGGCGCGGCTTAAGCCCAATTCCAAATCGGCATGGCGCACAGCCAACTGACGCTCAACTAATTCACGGTAGGTCATTCTTTGATACCCATTAAATATTTTATCCGTCTGTACAACTTCTTAACCCACGAAATATTTACAAATGTATAAATCTTTGTTACAACTTCGCCGTCATACTGCGCATTTTCCCGTGCAGCCCGAAATTTTGCCCGGGCTTCTTCAGGGCTGTCCGCCCAAATGCTCAATGACCAGGACTTGCCGTCAAAGCGGTAAGAAAACGTGTACTCATTCATAGGAGAAACCTTATGTATTTTGAAATCTATAAAGACGCAAAAGGCGAATACCGTTGGCGTTTGAAAGCAGCCAACCATGAAATCATCGCTCAGGGCGAAGGCTACACCAGCAAGCAAAACTGCCAGCACGCAGTCGATTTGCTGAAAAGCACTACCGCCGCGACCCCTGTAAAAGAGGTATAAAATCCGCTTTTACCCTAAGCCCGCGCCCTACGCGGGCTTTTTTGTTAGTCGCCGACTTTGCTCAAGTGGTTATCCACCCACTCTCGCCATGCCGCATTCTGATTTTCAAGTTCGGCAACATAGCCGCCAAACTCAGCGGCATGTTCCAACAGCGTTGCCGTCTTACCGTCTTGCGGCGCATTCGGGCGCACTGGAGCGACCATCAACGCGGCGGGCGGTGTCGGCATGACCGCCTTTTCGACAATTTTAATTTCCGTAGCCGAGGGCGCGGTTGTAGAGCTGCAGCCCGTGATGGCCAAAGCCGTCAATACAACTGCCGCTTGCATTTTGACGGTCTTGAGTAAGCACATGTGATATTTCCTTTTTGTTTTCCGTTTTCAGACGACTGACTTCCGCCTGTTTTTGCGCCAAAGCCACGCCGACGGCGTGCGCTTTGGCTTCAGATTGTTTTGCATCCGCGCGGGCTTGCTCCAGCTCGCGGGCGTAGTTTTGAGCCGACAGCCTCAAGGCATCCGCCTTGTCTTTTTCCATCTTGTCGATAACTGCCTGCTGTTTTTGGTATGCCGTCTTGTAGCCTTGCTGATACGATGCCGCCAAAATCAGCGCTAAAATGGCAGCCAAGCCACTCAGCACCCATTTATTCGTCAACAGTTTGAGCGTCATTCTCGACCTCCTGTCGCTTCACGCTTACCAGCGAACGCGCTACAGCGTATCCTCCGACTATGCCGAGATACACCGCCCAAATTTCCGCCGACGGGTCGGGCAACATCACAAATTTGAACGTACCCGCCGCGCAGGCGATGTTTGCCCACAGTTTCGAGTGCGACACATTACCTGTCGCAGGGTTTTTGAAAATATCGAAAATCCGCATATTTATTTCACACTCCCGTTTTGCAGATGCCGTTTCAGCATTTCCCGATAATTGGCTAATTCATGTTCCGCAAATTCAAACGCAGGTAAGTCCGCCCGTTCGCTTGCCTCACGGCTTTTGCGCGACCATTGCTCAATCATCTTTTCGTAAAACGCAACCTGTCCCATGATTAACGACGGTTCTTGCGTTTACGCGCCGCACGTTTCGCGGCTGCCACACCCGATTTACCCAAGCGCAGGCTTGGATGTTGTTTCAAAGAGCCTACCCGAACAGGGCTTGGCGTGATTTTGATTTCAGGTAACGGCGGGACGCCAAAACCGTTTTTAAACTTTGCACAATGGGCAATACATAAAGCAATCAAAGACTTTTTCATGCCTCGCTCCTGCTCATTGCCGCACCGCCCAATGGCAGGTTGTAACGCTCCGGAGCGGGGTCAAGAGGCGCACCGCCGACAGACGGCCATACATACGCAGCCACTCGGGATTCCGGAAATGCCGCGATGCTGACGCGGTTGCCTTGGTTACCGCCCAAAACCAGCAGATTACCTGCCTTGTCCTTACCGACCACAAAACCGACATGGCCGCCGCCTTGGCGCGTAAACACCACTAGGCAGCCATAAGCAGGCTTTGACAGGCGTTTACCGGCAAAGGCATATTCTTTGGCGCGCATCCAATCCTTCGGGATGTCTCGATTGCCGATTCGCAGGCAATGGGCGACGAACACGCCGCACCACGGCGTCTCATCGTCTTTCCACCAAGCTTTCAGCCCGTGCAGCCAATTCAAAATGGTCGGATTGTGGTTTTTACCGGGGATTTCTGTCAGACCGATATACTTTCGCGCTTCAGCCACCCAAGGGAGTTCTTTTTGTTGAGCCATAAATACCTCAAATGGATAATTTAAAAACAAAGGATAGTTTGAAAACCCCATTAAACCTTTTCAGACGACCGCCAAGCCCCGTCAGGCTTGCATTCAGCGGAATAAAGGCAAAAAAAATCCCCGCCCGAAGGCAGGGTAAAAGGTCCACTCTCAACACAAGCACAACAAAAACTAAGCCGCAAACAAATCAGCCTGCGCCCTTGCCGCCGCTTCGCGGTCGGCCTCTTTCAGAATGTATCGGATATTTCGCGTCGACAGCTTATGCGCCAACACCAGTTCGCGCACAATAAACAAATCGCTCAAACCCTCCGCGCTCATCGCATCATATTGGCGGCGGATGAACCGGTTGCGAAGTTCGCGCATCGCATCCCAGCAGCGCGGGATTGCCAAGAAAGGCTGCCCGACATAAGCACGCTCCAATCGTCCCGCCGCTTCTTCGCCGATATCCTCGACCAATTGCTCGTGTAAGATTCGGCTCTGACGCGTATTGCGGCGGCGGTTGGAAATCGGGTAATTCGTCCCGCCCCAAACCTTAACCATGTGAAACGCCGCCTCCAGCCCGATGACCGTAATCAGCGCCACCACACTGTGCGGCAGCAGATGTTCCACATCCTTGAAATCCTGCTCCGTCATCTCCCAATTTAAGCTCATCCCGTTTTCTCCTTTTTCTTGCGGTTCGCACTAATCTGCAAAGCCGCCACCAATTTGTGCATATTGCCGTCGGACAACCATTCCACGCGGTCAACCTTAAACATTCTTCGCGCCGTACCGTGCGCATAATTCCAAGTCCAGCCGTTATCCAGCAGCAGGGCTTCGATTTTCCGCATCATCGGGTCGGCAGATTCGCGGCGGTTCGGTCGTTGCCCCGCCGTCTTTTTCGGCGTAAACCCATGCTGGCGCAAATCCTCGACCACGCGCTCCAGCTCAGGGATACTGCACTCGGTACACGACCGTTTGCCCGTCACACGCTCCAAGACCGCGCGATACGTCGCATCATCCAAACCAAGCTCTTTTTGAGCGACTTTAATTTTCGCAATCAACGCACGGCTCATTTCAAACCCCTAAAACACAATATATTGATTAATTAACGCATATTATACAGATAAAATACCATATGTTGTAGTAAGTCACTGTTTTTTTTTGCGAAACGGACAGACATGAAAAAGGCCGTCTGAAACAGGTTTTAAACCCCATTTCAGACGGCCTTTAATCAAGCTTTAAACAACCAAAAAAGATAAAATCAACGAAAGAGAAAACCAAACTACCCCGACACAGTAATAAATAAAGGCTTTTTTTCGGGCGCGTATAGCCTCTTTTTCTCCTTCTTTTACTTTTTCCCACACTCGAAGAGCAGTTTCCAATTTGCGGTTGGCGTTTTCGACTTGAGCATGGATGTAGAAGGAATCGCGTGCGGCAGTTCTTAAAACTTCCAGCTCATCGGTATTTAAATTTCCGTTTTCCATCACGCCAACTCCTGATTATGCGGCTCAACACTGAAAAACTCCTTACCCTGCACAATCTTAATTCCCGGCACAGGGTTGTCGGCGAAAAACTCAGGTTCGTTTAATACCGCATCTTTATTGACTTCTTTCTTCACGCGGATAAAGCGTTCCAAGTCGGGCTTGGACTCCAATAAAGCCAGCACCGCATCAACACCGCTGACGCTGCATTTTGGCGGGTTGTTCCGCCAACGGATGATGCCGGTGGTCAGGTCGGCAAATTTGACCTTGCCGCCATCGGTCAGCGCATCGCGGTTTGCTTCGCTCCATGCCTGTACGCCTGCATGGATGGCATTGATTTCCGCCATCAGGGGCGCAACACGCTCGTCTGCCTGTTTTTGCAGCTCGGCCACATTATCATTGTGGTCGGCTTGGATACGCTCGATTTCACGCTGCAAATCGCCCATGCGTTTGATTTGCACCGATGCGTCTGCGCGGTCTTGAATGCCCACAGTCAGGGCTTCAGTTTTGGTTTTTTTAGCTTTAGCCATGTTTTTTTCCTTTCTTAATTTACTTTTTCTGCTGCGTCTCTCAAATTTTTGACCGCTTGCAATGCTTTCAAATCGGCAATAGCATCAGCCATAAAACTATCGCCATCTAGGACGGCATCTCTGCTCATACTATCTAAAAACTCCCTTGTTAATGCCGCCATAACATCCGGCACCTCATATTCGTTGTTCAACGTGATTTCGGGCAACTCAACGCGGCAAATACCATTTTCCGCAACAATTTTAAAAACATACTCTTTCATTTCACTTACCTTTCTTGCTTAAAACATCTTTCACTTCCGCCATTTTCTGACGGCCTTTTACTTTATCCGGCGCAGGCTTTGCCAACATCGCTCTGGGTATCAACCGTGGCGGCAGGTTGCGGAGCAGTTCGGCGGGTTGCGGCCATGTTTCCGACTGCTGCAACACCTTAAATCCTGTCTGAATCCGTATCGGGTCATACTCCGGAGAGACGATTTCCTTGGTTTCCATCAGTTTCCGATACCAAATTTCCGCGACTACCGGCAGGTCTTGCGCCGCGGGGCGGTTGGGCAGATTGAGTGCGGCGAGCAATGCAAATCCTGCCGCGATTTCCTGTTTTGCCCAATCTTCGCCGGCCCATGCGCCCAGGGCTGCCACACCCTGCCGCAATTTGGACGGCGCGCCGCCTTCGCCCCCTCTCCCCGTGGGAGAGGGCTGGGGAGAGGGCAACCCCGAACCCTGCCACTGGCTCACAATTTCCAGCAAATAACCGTGTGATTTCAGCGGCAGTTTCAGACGACCTTGGTCGCGGGCGTTGACGGTTTCGTTAAAGCCGTGCAGCCAAGCCTCGGCGGGAGCGGGGGAGGACACCCCGTCGCGCTCCGCAGTCTGCGCTTTCATCATCGGCATCAACTCGTTCAACAGCTTCGCGGTACGCGCCCAAGAGAGCTGGGACTTGGCAGGTCGGAACAAGCCGACATACCGTATCGCCGCCTTGCCCATCTCCACGTCCATTTCCAACACAGCCTTTAATACAGCCGATGCGTCGGCATCGTTGATTAAACTGTCCAGGCTATGCACCGCTCCGCAGTTCGGGCATTTGATGTTCATGGTGTCTCCTTATTTACACTTCCACCGGCCTGTACATTTCCATTACCTTTTACAATCTGAACATTGCCTGCCAAGTGATTTTCAAGTTCAGCTTGTTTATCGATCCATGCCTTAAATTCTGACCAAGTTTCAAACTTGATTTGCTTTTCACGCATCAATCTTCCCAACCTAACGCCCAGATAAGACAAAAACATTAAGCCGCTGATAAATGTCCAAAACACTGATGCTGACCAATGGCTGATATACACACAAAAACTCAACATCAACCCAGTAAAAACATCCTTAATGATGCTTTCCAACACACTCTCACTCGCGTTGTACGCGATAAAGTTTTTACTTCTGATTTCAATCATTTAACCACCCCAAGAATCGCCAAAAACGCCACAAGGACAACAACCAACTCAAAAAACACACCGCAGGCATCCAAAACAACAGCTTTAGTCCGCTGCTTAAACCAGTTTTCAATCAAGCTCATCAGTGCCAAAACCACCAGCGCCAAACCAATCAGCCCACAGCTCAAGAGATAAATCATCATTCCGATAGTCATCACATCTCCTTCCACTCTTTCATCACATCATCCAAGGCTTCGCGGTAATTGCTTCCATAGCCTCCAATGCCGTATTCGGTTAACCTGCAACAGGCCTTCTCACCATTTTCTTTTAAAAATTCGGCTGACCCGACTTCGATTAAGAAATCCAATCTTTCCGTATCCTTTACAGCCTGTTTAAATTTCGGGGAAAAATCCAAAACACTAGATTCTTGGTCAACAATGTCGTTATTCGAAGACAGCAAGGTATCTAATACGGTCATAATCCAAGGCAAATTGGCGTTGGCAGACTTAGATTCCAAAGCTTCAAACACTTCATCCGCAGGCGCATCACTCAGATATTCGAAATCGTCTTCATCCTCTGGGTCGGCAGGTTGGTAAATCGGATTCAAACCCTGCTCAATTTTGTTTAAAAACGCGACCAGCTCCCATACTGCATCAAGGTCTTCTTTATTTGGTTTAGCAATATTCATCTCATCTCCTCCCATACTGTTATCGCCAGAGCCAGCGATTGCGCCTCGGCAGTCTTCCAAATCCCGTCCGGCGCGCGGGCGGCGATCACAAAACCCTCACCGTCCTTTTTCATGACCATGAGTTCTCCACGGTCTTCCAGCCATTCGATTAAATCTTTTTCGTTCATTTTTCGTTCCCTTCCTTTTTCAGACGACCTTTGCCGTCCTGATCTTCAAACTGCGCCTGATATTCCGCGATTGCCTGCTCGCGGTTTCGCTTCACCATAAACTTCGTTGCTCGCCGGCGGTGTTGTCCCCATGCCTGCCAATCGCTGTTCCGTCTTTTAAAGCTCATTTCACACGCTCCCTAAATTTCAAAGCCCATTCGGCATCCGCTTTGCGCGTATCCGTTGCCGTCCAGTGCTTGTTCTCCATAATGGCGGGAGCGGCAGGCCAACTGTCACCCCAAACCGAGCGGGCGACGGCGTGGCGTCCCCATTCCAACTTTGTCCCGCGTTCTTCTCGATGCCGTTCCATATTTGCCCGAGCCTCCTTTTCCATCTGCTCCGCCCAACATTTCGCACATCGATGCGTCCGTTTTCGCCCCCCGTTTTTATCCCAAGTCCAAGCAAATGCCACTTCAGGCTTCATCTGTTTGCAAACTCGGCAGGGTTTCAATTTGGTTAACATTTCCCGCCTCCCTTCCGGCTGCGGTATGCCGCGTCCATCCACGCTTCCAATACCTCCCGTCCTGCAACTTCCACTCTCAAAATCCCGCGCAGGCGCTCGTTTTCGAGCAAAATTCCCTCCGCGTAGATAAACATCCCGATCACCGCGCCCAGCGCAGCCCCTAAAATCATCCAAATCATCCAAATTTCCATCATTTCCGCTCTCCTTCCGGCTCGCGCCAGCCTTTCATAATCGCCCGCTCCCCATACTTGGCGCGGATTTCCTCGACCGCCCGCTTCAGGGCAAGGCGTCGCACTCGGTTCAACCGTTGAGGTCGTCTGAAACGCTTATTCATAAACCACCCCCTTCATACGCTCCGCTTCGTCCATGCGCTCATAGGCACGCTCCAGCTTCACAGCATCCAAATCCGCCTGACGCTCCATCGCTTCCGTCTTGGTCGGCTCTTTAGCCGCAGGCGCGGTTTCCGCCACGCAGGAATGCAAAGCCATACCCGACACAAAAGCCCACACGCCGACGGTCAACCCGACCGGCACCCACCGCCAAAACGCGCGGCTCGCAAACAGCGTCCAATCAAACTTTTTCACGATATTCATTTTATGTTTTCCTTTAAAATCAGTTGGTTATCAAAATCTTAGGGTAAAAATATATAGCCGTATCAATGGCTTACCGTTTCAGACGACCTATCGGATAATCAATGTCGAGTATTTTTTGACGATGCCTGATTGCATTTTGATGCCGTTTTTATTCGCCGTTCGCACCGCGCCGCGCATCAACTTGCTCATCCGTCGCGTATTGCCGTTGCTTTGTTTAACCAGTTCCGCAATCGTCGCATCATCCGCTTCCGGCATAGCCGCTCTGGCAATTTCTTCCAATTCTTCATCCGGCATCGAATCGCCAAGATTCAGCGCAACCGACACTCGGCTATAAAGCTGTACCAGCTCGCCATGCTTACCGCGCAAATTCGCTACCAGTCGGGGCATACCGCTTAAAACCAACCCGCAGCCCGTGTCATCGTGCAATCGGCGGATAATCTCAAGGGCGCGCAAGGGCAGGTTTTCCGCTTCATCGACCACAATCAGACGACCCGAATCGCGCAGGCGGTCAGATACCGATTCAAACAAATCATTCAGGCTGCCGACCGTGGAGACCTTCGCCGCTGCCGCCAATTTCCGCATCAAAACCAAAGCCGTAAAGCTCGGATTAGCCTCAATCAGGATGGCGGCGGGATTCTTCTCGCAGTAGTTTTTGACCGCTTGCGTCTTGCCTAAACCCGCTTGGCCGTAGATCACCACTGTGTCGCCTGCCTCGTGTGCGTCGCGCATCACTTCAGAGATTCGGCGGGTCGTTTTGGTCGATACAAACCCCAACACCAGCTCTTCGCGTTGCGCCTTACTTTCCTGTACCTCTAAAAACGCTTCGATTTTCGGCTCGATGGTTTCATATTTGCCGCCTTTTGCCGCGTAGGTATCATTCAGGTACATACTGATAGATGCCGGAGATACGCCGATACCGCGCGCAAGCATCGTCTGATTCATCCCTGATTTGGCTTTAAATTCAGCCAGTTTTTGTTGCAGTGCTTTGTTGACCGTATTTGTCATGATGTTTTCCTTATTAAAAGTGTTTTAAAACCGTTTTAACTACATATCCGCCTCAAACAAGACAATCTCGTCGTCTGTTCCCGTTTTCGGCAATACCGCATACTCCGCCTCGATAGCTTTTCCGCCCAAATTTCCCAGCTCGTCCCAAACCGCAGCCTGTTCCAAAGCCGGATTGACTTCCGCATTCGCGAGCTTGATTGCGTTTTCCGCCCGCTTGATTTTGCCTTTTCGGCGGTTTTCCGCCAGTTGGTCGAGACGCGCCGTCGGGAAAGCCTCGCGGGTATTGCCGTTGGCCTGCGCCTTAGTGATGAACTTGCCGTCCATATCAAACACATTGACCACCGACGCATCGCTCAAATCGTAGCTGACCCGTACCTCGTCCTTGTGATACTCCGCCAACTCGGTCGAGAAATAAGAGTTGTTGAACAAATCCAGCCAACCGCGCTGAACTTTTCGCACCTCTTGCGGCATAAACATCGTCGCCAGCTCTTCCGCCGACAACATATCCGGCGCGATACCGTCCTGTTCCAGCCTCATTTCCCGATAAGCCTTCGGCGTATAATGCCCGCCGTCAGGGTGTCGGGGCAGCTCGCCATGCGGGCGGTTGTTGTATTCGTCGATACACTTGACCACATCCGCAATAAAACGCGACCAGCTCGGCAGTTTTTTCAAATATTTCTGTTGTTCCTCCGTCAAATCCTTGCCTTTTTCCAAGGCGTTGAACGCACTTTCCATCTTGCGGTAAATCAGGTTCTTCGTGCTGCTGTCCATCCCGCTGCCCGTGAAAGTCTCATACTGCCGCGCCATCTCAATCAGATTGTCTTTCCACCATCGCTCGATGATGCCGCGCCCTTGCGGGTTGCCCGCGATACCCGTTTCATGTCGGATACCCAGTCGGGACGTAATACCCGTGATTTCATGGTCTATCGTCTTACCCGTCTGACCGCCGCCGTTATCCGAGTAATAGATAATCGGCAAACCATAGTGCTTGACCCCGATACGCAGAGCGTCCGAAACCGCCACGCAACTCTCCGCCAGCGACACCGAAAATCCCACCACAAACCGCGTACAACCATCAATAATCACCGTAACTTCAGGCTTAAACGGCCTGCCGTGTACCGGATGCGCCACCTTCGCCTTAAAGCTGTGGCCGTCGCCGATCCAAACATCGTTCGGCTTTAAAGCCCCCCAATCACGTTTCACATAAGGCAGCAGCGATTTATAAGCCGCCCCCGTTTTCCTGCCGCGCTCCTGCATAATCAGCGGGAGCTTTTCCCAAACGCGCCGCACCATACTCAAGTTAGGCACATCGTTAACCGGCATATTTTCCGCCTCGGCCCACTGCACAAATCGGCGGTAGCTGTGTGCCAATTTTGGCGCGGACGGAATATTGTGAAACTGCATAAACATCGGCAACCAACCATAGCTCTCAATCGGTTTGACCGCCTTCGTCGTCTTCGGAGCCAAAGCAACCAGCCGCTCCGTCGCGTTTTCCGCCTTAAGGTAGGCAGAAATCCAGCCGTCTAAAGTACGCTCACCGACCTTTGCCGACCGACTGCGGTCATTGGCCGTTTCCAAGTTGCCGAGCGTAACCTCGTCCAACTTACCCTCCGCCAGCAGCCTCAAAAACTGAGCCACCGCAACCTTGGCAGAGCAACCGTATTGATATTTGATACCCAACACCGCCGCCACCACCGCGCATCGCGCATCCGCCACCGACCGTTGTTTCTCGTTCAGCCGCTTTGCCGCTTCCGCCAAGACTTGAGGTGACATCGCCGTTTTCTCCTGTCTGATTTGGGGCAGGGTTTTCGGCATCTTCTCCGCCAGTTCGTCCGACTGCCGTTTCATGATGGCGGCTCGGATTTCGGCGGGGAGGGAAGCGATTAAGTATTTTTTCAGACGACCTCCACGCGCTTTGCCAACTTCTTCGATGTACGGCCAGTTTTCTTTTAAGGCTCTTTTGTGTATGGCAGGTTGCGAGACTTTTAAAACTACCATCAACCCTTTGGTATCAATAGTTTCCATCTCATTTCAACCCCAGTTTTCGAGCAATTTCAAACCCCTTACCATATTTAGCTTTATTCTGACCGCCGACAACTAAATAAACTTCTCGCGGTTTATAGCCGTTTTCACGCGCCCAAGCTGCCAGCGTCTTACCGTCCTTTTCAAAATTTTCCTTTAATTTTTCAATAGTTATAGCCATAGATAGCCCTTTCTCTTTATGTTAAAATGCTGAACTAATACAGAACCAATCTCGGATTTGTTATATACATAATATGAACTTTAGTTCATATTTGCAAGGATTTATATATGAATAAAAGTTCAGAAGTAGCTAATAGATTGAAAGATTTGAGAATTAAATGGAATAAAACCCAGACTGAAATGGCAAAAGACTGTGGAGTATCCCCTAGAATGTGGATTAAATATGAACAGGGTCTAAGTTTTCCTGGTGGTGAAATATGGTTAGCCTTGGCAATAAATGGAGCAGATGTGAATTACCTGCTTACTGGATGGGAGGTTTCAGACGACCCTCAAGACGTGAGCTTAAAAGAAGATGAACTCAAATTGATTGTTGACTATCGTCAATCAACTAAGAAAAGTAAGGAAATAATTTTGACAATTGCTGAAATGGTAGACAAGAAGCCAAATAAAAAAGAACCGGCATCTGATAATGACATCGCTCTATTTATTGCTGACTTAGAGTAACGAAACCCTCCCTAATCAACAGAAAAAACAGGGGTCTTAATAACTGAACCTTAATTCTCAGTTATTAAGACCTTTTCCTTTTGAATTAATATTATATTTATATATTATTGATTTTTATATTACTTTTATATAATAACTAGATTTTCAGGTTATTTAGATGGTTATTAAGAAGATCTATATGCTCGGCCCCCCCGTTGGTGCGCAAATTCGTCTTTATCCCGCGATACAGCGTGGAAGCAGCAGCAGGGCATGGACAAACTGTAAGCGATGAAAAACCCTTATTCTGTATGGCTTTCCGCCGATACTGGATAGAAAACTACGTTACCCGCCAAACAGACAAACTCTCCGTAATCGCCGTGAAAGGCGATTCTATGGAAGGCATTCTGAACCACGGCGACAACATCCTAATCAACCACGCCGAAACCGAGCCGCGCGACGGCTTGTACGTCCTACGCATAGGAAACGACCTTTTCGTCAAACGCGTGCAACGTATGCCGGGCAAGCTATTGGTAACATCAGCCAACCCACATTACGCCCCCTTTGAAATAGACCTAAGCCATACAGACGACGATATCGCCATCGTCGGTCGCGTCGAATGGTTCGGCCGCTCCGTGAACTGATTTTAAAAACCTCTTAAAACCCGTTTAAAAACCTATCAAAACCCGACAGCTTTCAACAAAAAACCGCGCATTCCCGCGCGGTTTTGTGAAAAAGCTGATGCAACTTTTTTCACATCACTTATTATTTGTGCAAAAACTAACAGTCCCCCACAGTACGGCGTCGCCTTTCCGTACTATCTGGATTTTGGGGAATTTTGCAAAGGTCTCTATCTGTACTATCTGCGGCTTCGTCGCCTTGTCCTGATTTAAATTTAATCCACTATACAACTTGCTTTTGCACCATGCTTGATATTGCTGGGGGAGGGTGGATAAATAAATGTATTCGATGGAGAAATCCGCTATAATTTGCCCCCGTTACGTTTTAAGAAACAGCGTTCCCTGAAAACAACATTGAAGGGACTCATTCTCGAAAACAATCGTTTTTTCATCAAACAGCTTGAATGAACGCTGCTTTTTATGGTATAAATCACGTTTTACTATTTTAGAAGTTTGGAGACTAACCATGGCACGAGTTTGCAAAGTGACCGGTAAGCGCCCGATGTCTGGCAACAACGTATCACACGCCAACAACAAAACCAAACGTCGTTTTTTGCCTAACTTGCAATCACGTCGTTTCTGGGTAGAGAGTGAAAACCGCTGGGTCCGCCTGCGCGTTTCTAACGCTGCATTGCGTACCATTGATAAAGTAGGCATTGACGTCGTATTGGCTGATTTGCGTGCTCGCGGCGAAGCTTAATTTAAACTGTTAATTAAGGATTACTGCAATGCGCGATAAAATCAAACTGGAGTCAAGTGCAGGTACTGGTCACTTCTACACCACTACCAAAAACAAACGCACTATGCCTGGCAAATTGGAAATCAAAAAATTTGACCCTGTTGCCCGTAAACACGTTATCTACAAAGAAACCAAATTGAAATAATCCGGTTTCTGAGAAACTAAAAAACCTCTGTCTGACAGAGGTTTTTTTCTTGGTTTCTTATATTTTATTCAAGTAAAAAATCAAAATCGGTGATCCTGCAGATGGTTTAGACTGATTTGTTCATATTTCCAAAGTATGCCTTAAACCAAGTTAGAACCTGACTTCTGTTTTCAGACGACCTTTGGTGCTTACAGCGCCTGTATTTTCTTTCTTTTGCCCACGTTTCAAATGCTTTTGATAGGCAGCAACATAGTCCGCTTTGGGTAATCCTGCCAAGACACCGATATGGGCTGCGGCGGATTTTGCCAAAGGTTCGAGTGTATAGCCGCCTTCCAGTACGGAAACGATTCTGCCTGAGCAGCTTGGAGCGGCTTGGATGATTTTGTGTGTCAACCAAGCGAAATCGGCTTCGTGCAGGTTCAGACGACCTGTTTCGTCTTGTTTGTGCCCATCGAAACCTGCAGACAGTAATATCAGTTCGGGTTTGAATGCGGTCAGTTTGTGCAACCATTGCTCGCGTACGGTGGTACGAAAGACGCGGCTGCCGGTGTTGGATGCGAAAGGCAGGTGCAACATATTGGCGCCGTTTGCAGAATGATTGGTTTCAGGAAATGGGAACAGGTCGGTTTCAAAAAGGTTCATAAACAGGACGCGCGGGTCGTCTTTGAAGATTTCCGCTGTGCCGTCGCCGTAATGGACGTCGAAGTCGATGACGGCGATGCGTTGGAGCCGATATTCGGCAATGGCGTGCATGACACCTGCGGCGACGTTGTTTAATAGGCAGAAACCGCCGGCTTTATCGCTGTGCGCGTGATGTCCGGGTGGGCGGACGGCGCAAAAGGCGTGCCATGCTTTTTTGTTCATGACCATATCCACCGCCTGAACGACAGCACCTGCGGCGTGACGGGCAGCTTTGAGCGAACCATGACTCATGACGGTGTCGCCGTCGAGACGGTAGATTTTGTCCGGTTGGGGCAGGCAGGCTTCGAGAGAGCGCAGGTATTTGCGCGGATGAACCAAGGCGAGGCGGGCATCGCTGATTTCTTCGGCTTCGACAGTTTGCAGATGCCGCCAAATATCCTGACGTTTGAGTTCTGCCTCGATAACGGCAGTGCGTTCGGGCGAGTCGGGGTGTCCCACGCCAGGGTGGTGCTGCGCAAAAACGGGATGAGAAATCCAGACCGTGCGCGCATTTTTACCCAAAAGGCGGCGTAGGCGCGTACGCAGTCGTCGAATGAGTTTTTTCATGAGGAAAAGGGCGCGGGGCCTGTCGTTGGTAGGAAGGAGTCAGGTTTTGAATGTCGTTGAAACTTCATTTTCAGACGACCTGACATGATAAATATGGTTAATAAATAGGGAAAGGCTTGGAAATTTTTCAGACGACCTTTAGAATAGCTTAATTTTGCGGCTGTACCAATGCTTTTTTCTGCCGCAAGCGGTGTTTTACTTAATTTTAATCTCTTAGAAAACGGACAAATTATGAATCAAACTGTGGCCCAATTTGCCCCTTTAGTGCTGATTATGGTGGTGTTCTACTTCCTGATCATGCGTCCCCAACAAAAGAAATTCAAAGCACACCAAGCCATGCTTGCCGATTTGAAAGTCGGTGATAAGGTTGTTTTGGCAGCGGGTTTCAAAGGCCGTGTTACCAAAGTCGGCGAACAGTTTTTCACTGTAGACATCGGTCAAGGTGCAAAAATCGAAGTCGAAGTGGAACGTAACGCGATTGCCGCCAAAGCCGAGTAATCCGTATTTTTGCCAAGAGCCGCCTCGGAAAACTGAGCGCGGCTGTTTGTCTTAATAATAAATCGAAGGTTTACCATGAACCGTTATCCTTTATGGAAATACCTGCTGATTGCGTGCACGATTTTGGTTGCCGTAGTGTATTCGCTGCCCAACCTTTTCGGTGAAACGCCTGCAGTACAGGTATCAACCAACCGACAAGCCATCGTTATCAATGAACAGACCCAGTCCAAAGTGGATGCCGCGCTAAAACAGGCTGGTATTCAGACCGACGGGATGTTTGTTGCGAACAACTCGCTGAAAGTGCGTTTCAAAGATACCGAAACCCAGCTTAAAGCCCGCGATGTCATCGAAAATACTTTGGGCGATGGCTATATCACCGCGCTTAACCTGTTGGCGGACAGCCCCGAGTGGATGGCAAAAATCGGCGCCAACCCGATGTTCTTAGGCTTAGACTTGCGCGGCGGTGTGCATTTCACCATGCAGGTGGACATGAAAGCTGCGATGCAGAAAACGTTTGAACGTTATTCGGGTGACATTCGCCGCGAAATGCGCCGTGAAAAAATCCGTACCGGCACCATCCGTCAGATTGAAAACGGTCTGATTGTTCCGATGCAGGATGCTGCCGACGTACAAAAAGCCATGCCTAAGCTGCGTCAGCTTTTCCCTGAGGCAAATTTAAATGCCGACGGCAATAACATCACGCTGACATTATCCGAAGAAGCGATTAACAAAGTACGCTCTGATGCGGTGAAACAAAACATCACCACTTTGCATAATCGTGTCAACGAGCTGGGCGTGGCTGAACCTGTCATCCAGCAATCCGGTCTCGACCGCATTGTCGTACAGTTGCCGGGTGTACAAGATACTGCCAAAGCAAAAGACATTATCGGCCGTACCGCGACTTTGGAAGTGCGTATGGTAGAAGACGACCCCATCAAAGTGCGCGAGGCTTTGGAAGGCAATGTTCCGAGCGGTTTTGAGTTGCTGACCAGTGGTGGCGATCGTCCGGAAACTTTGTTGGTTAACAAACAGGTTGAACTGACCGGTGACAATATCAACGATGCGCAGCCGGGTTTTGACCAAATGGAAAAAGCAGTTGTCAATCTGAGTTTGGACAGCGCAGGCTCCAATATTTTTGGTGAATTGACTGCTGCTAATATCAGAAAACGTATGGCAATGGTGTTGATCGATCAAGGTAAATCTGAGGTCATTACTGCGCCTGTCATTAACTCAGCCATTACCGGTGGCCGTGTGCAAATTTCCGGCAGCATGTCGACTGCGGAAGCCAATGATATTTCCCTGTTGATGCGTGCCGGTTCTCTCGCCGCACCGATGCAAATCGTGGAAGAGCGCACCATTGGTCCGTCTTTAGGTAAAGAAAACATTGAAAAAGGTTTCAATTCCACCTTGTGGGGCTTTACCGCCGTTGCCTTGTTCATGGTGGTTTACTACCGCCTGATGGGTTTCTTCTCGACCATCGCCCTGAGTACCAACATCTTGTTCTTGGTCGGTATTTTGTCTGCCATGCAGGCAACGCTGACGCTGCCCGGTATTGCTGCATTGGCGTTGACGCTGGGTATGGCGATTGACTCCAACGTATTGATTAACGAACGTATCCGTGAGGAATTGCGCGAAGGCGTGCCGCCGCAACAGGCAATCAACCTCGGTTTCCAACACGCATGGGCAACCATTGTTGACTCCAACCTGACCTCGCTGATTGCCGGTATCGCCCTCTTGGTATTCGGTTCCGGCCCGGTTCGCGGTTTTGCCGTCGTACACTGTCTGGGTATTCTGACTTCGATGTACTCATCCGTCGTCGTCTTCCGCGCCCTAGTGAATCTTTGGTACGGACGCCGCCGCAAATTGCAGAACATTTCCATCGGCGCAGTATGGAAACCTAAAGCCGAAACAGCGGCTGGCAAGGAGTAAGATATGGAACTCTTTAAAATCAAACGCGACATCCCGTTTATGAGCTACGGCAAACTGACGACCTTTATTTCGTTGGTAACCTTTATTGCCGCCGTATTCTTCCTCGTCACCAAAGGTTTGAACTTCTCCGTTGAATTTACCGGCGGTACCGTGATGGAAGTGCAATATCAGCAGGGCGTTGATGTCAATAAAACCCGTGAAAAACTCGATACCCTGAAAATGGGCGATGTTCAAGTTCAGGCGTTGGGTACGAATAAACACATCATGATTCGTCTGCCCAATAAAGAAGGCGTAACTTCAGCGCAGCTTTCCAATCAGGTTATGGACTTGCTGAAAAAAGAGCAGCCCGACGTTACCCTGCGCCAAGTCGAATTTATCGGCCCTCAGGTTGGCGAAGAGTTGGTGACCAACGGTCTGATGGCACTGGGCTTTGTCGTGGCGGGTATCATCGTTTACCTGTCGATGCGCTTTGAATGGCGTTTCGCCGTATCCGCCATCATCGCGAATATGCACGACATCGTGATTATTTTAGGCTGCTTCGCCTTCTTCCAATGGGAATTTTCACTGACCGTGTTGGCGGGCATCCTTGCCGTATTGGGCTATTCCGTAAACGAATCCGTCGTCGTCTTCGACCGTATCCGTGAGAACTTCCGCAAACCGAGCATGCGCGGACACACCGTTCCGCAAGTCATCGACAATGCGATTACCGCCACCATGAGCCGTACCATCATTACCCACGGCTCGACCGAGGCAATGGTCGTTTCCATGCTGGTGTTCGGCGGCGCAGCGTTGCACGGTTTCTCAATGGCATTGACCATTGGCATCGTGTTCGGTATTTACTCTTCGGTATTGGTCGCCAGCCCGCTCTTGCTGATGTTTGGTCTGAGCCGCGACAATATTGCGAAGGAAGTGAAGAAGAAAGAAGAAGTCGTGGTCTGATTTTTTCATGATTGTGATTTGAAGAGGTCGTCTGAAAACTTGGCAACAGGTTTTCAGACGACCTTTTTGTTGCGCCATCAAACATGGCATTCAAACCGGCTTTGTGCTATATATAGTGGATTAACTTTAAACCAGTACGGCGTCGCCTTTCCGTACTATCTGGATTTTGGGGAATTTTGCAAAGGTCTCTATCTGTACTATCTGCGGCTTCGTCGCCTTGTCCTGATTTAAATTTAATCCACTATAGAGGGTTCGTTTTGAACGGATAGACCTTGTTCTTGCCAGCCTGAAGAGAATCGCTTGCTAAGCGTTTAAGCGTTGGTAAATCGGTTTGCACCATCTGTCGCAGTATTTTCCGCATACGGTCAGTATCAATTGGATGGTGTTTGACACAGAATCCTGTTCAAGATGAATCCGATGTTTCAAATGAATTGAAAGATAAAATATGAACGCTTTGCAACTTTTGACCACACGTCGCTCGTCTAAAAAACTTACCGCCCCCGCGCCCAATGCGGAGCAGCTCGAATATATGCTGCAAGCCGCTACGCAGGTTCCCGATCATGGCAATATGCGTCCGTTTCGATTTACCGTCATTCAAAGCGAGGCAGGCTTGCAGCGTTTCCGCGATTTGTTGCGCCAAACAGTGACCGAGTTGAATTTTGGCGATGATGCGCTGAAAAAAGCCGAGAAAGTCGGTAATATGGCGCCTATGGTCATCGGCGTGACTTTTGCGCCCAACCGTGAAGTGGCGAAACCCAAGCCTGAATGGGAGCAAATGTTGAGTGCCGGCTGCGCCGCTTACGGACTGCAACTTGCCGCGTCTGCGCAAGGCTTTGACAATGTGTGGATTACCGGAATGTGGGTTAACAGCCCGCTTTTGCGCGAAGCCTTTGGTTGTGAAGACAAAGATAAAATCATCGGGCTGATGATGGTCGGTTCGCCGACTGAAGAGGGTGGCGGCGCAAAGAATACCGATTTGGACCAGTTTGTGACGGTTTGGTAAACAGCCTGAAGAACAGGCTTAAACGTAAACCTTTATTTTAAAAAGTAAATTGGCAATATATAGTGGATTAAATTTAAACCAGTACG
>NZ_KV794910.1:15049-39111 GCF_001808875.1 Neisseria sp. HMSC064E01 | reverse complement strand
ATTTAATCCACTATAAAAGGTCGTCTGAAAACAGAAAATCCGTTTTCAGACGACCTTTTGTTATGACATCCTTTGATGGCAAACATCAAGCCGGATTCATGAAGCTTTCGATTTCCTGTAAGGAAATGTCGGGCGTCGCGCCATGTCTGGAGGCGACTAGGGCGCCGAGTGCGCAGGCGAAGGTAATGGCTTCTTGCGGCTCGGCATTGTTGAGCAGTTTGTAAGTCAGTCCTGCCAAGAAGCTGTCGCCGGAGCCGACTGTATCGGCAACTTTGATGCGGAAGCCGCAGTGGCGGTAGAGTTCGCCGTCTTTGTATAAAACCGCGCCGTGTCCGCCCAAGGTCACGCAGATGATTTTTGCGCCGGTCAGCTGGGTGAGATAAGTTATGTTTTGTTCGATGCTGTGGTAGGGCGAGCCGTAAACTGCGGACAGTTCGTACAATTCGTCGTCATTGAGTTTGAGCATATCCGCACGCTTCATGGTGGCAAGCAGGCGGTCGGTATCGTAGTGGGGTTTGCGCAGGTTGACGTCGAAGATTTTGAATTTGGCTTTTTCCATCAGTTTGTCTAATGCCGCACGGGAAATCTCGTCGCGGGTGGCAAGGCTGCCGAACACGAAGGCATCGGATTCGGCGACACGCTGCAAGGCGGCATCTTCGACGATGATGCGGTCCCACGCGCAGGGATACACGATTTCGTATGACGCGCTGCCGCATTTGTCCAAGATGACTTTGACAAGGCTGGTATCGCATTCTTTGCATACTTGCAGCAGGTCGGTATTGACGTTCTTCGCTTGGATTTGGCGCAGCAGCTCTTCGCCATCGGCATCATCACCGCGACGGCTGATGATGGCGGTATCGACCCCGAAGGATTGCAAACGGACCAAAACGTTCAGCGGCGCACCGCCCAACACTTTGCCGCTTGGAAAATCGTCCCACAACACTTCGCCGAAACTGGTTACTTTCATTTTAGACCTTCCTTGCTTTGAGTTGATCGGTTGGAACTGCTGCGCTGCGTACGGCTTACCTATCATGTATTTGTAGTAAAACTCCAATACTTAGGCGCGTAAGCATTATGTTTTAAAATCTACCAACTGACAAGCAATCGCGGGTTTATCTGTCAGGAAGTTTGATTCATCACAATATTGCGTTGAAAGTGTTTGAGTAGAAGGGGGATTTTCGGTTTTGTTTTCTTTCGGATTGCCGGTTTTTATCATTCGGATAAGGTGGTTTTTTGAAATTTAAATACAAGTTGTGCGGGCATGTTTTCTTGATTGCCGATGGTATTGAAATTTGGCGCACAATAATCTTCTAGAAAACAAAGGTCGTCTGAAACTTGTTTTTTGGTTTCAGACGACCTTTTATCTTTCGCAAGCCTTAAGCGGCTTCCCAGTAATCGATGTAAAGCTGCAATTCCATCTGATTGCGCCACTCGTTTGCCACGGGGCGGTAAACCGTGCGGATGTATTCGGGGATGTCTTCGCTGCACCGCCAGAACATGGCTTCAAATTCGTAGCCGTCTTTTTGCAGCCAGACTTTTTTATGTTTGCCCTCCGCGCCCAAAGGCTGCTGGCGGATGACGTGAAACTCGTCGGTAAAGCTCGGCGGCGCGAAGCCTTGTCCCCAAACATGGCGGGCGAGGTTTTGCGCCTGTTCCAGCGTGATGTCGCAGGCTTTCAGGCTGCCGTCGGTGATGAAGGTTTGCGACAAATCGTCTTCGCACACCATTTCGCGCACGGCTTCTTCAAAAGCGGTCTGAAACGCGGGAATATTGTGTTCGAGTATGCTCAAGCCTGCCGCCATCGCGTGTCCGCCGAATTTCAAAATCAAATCGGGATGGCGTTTGGACACCAAATCCAAAGCATCGCGCAGGTGCAGGTTGGGAATGGAACGCCCCGAACCGCGCACTTCGCCGTTGTCCGCGGGGGCGAACACGATGGTCGGGCGGTAGAAGCGGTCTTTGAGGCGGCTGGCGACGATGCCGACCACGCCTTGATGAAAGTCGTCGCGGTAGGCGACCAGGGTCGTCTGACCTGAAGGCAGGGTTTCGGGAAAGGCGTTCAGCGCGTCTTGCAGCATGGACTGCTCGATTTCGCGGCGTTCGATATTGAGGTCGTTCAACTGCGCCGCCAATGCCTGCGCTTCTGCGTCGTCGCGCGCCAACAGGCAGGCGATGCCGACCGACATATCGTCGAGCCGTCCGGCGGCATTGATACGCGGACCCAGTGCGAAACCCATATCGAAAGGCTGCGCTTTACGCCAGTCGCGCCGCGCCACCTCAAACAAGGCGCGGATGCCGGGACGCATCTTGCCCGAACGCATCCGTTTCAAACCTTGCGAAACGAGGATACGGTTGTTGTGGTCGAGAGGGACGACGTCGGCGACGGTGCCGAGCGCGACCAAATCCAAAAGTTCGCCCAGATTCGGCTCTTTAAGGTCGTCTGAAAAATAATTGCGGCGGCGCAATTCGGCGCGCAACGCCATCAACACATAAAAAATCACGCCCACGCCCGCCAGACTTTTGCTGGGGAAGCCGCAGCCTTTTTGGTTCGGATTGACGATGATGCAGTCGGGTACGGTTTCGGCGGGCAGGTGGTGGTCGGTAACGATCACGTCCAAACCCAATTCCTGCGCCCGCGCCACGCCTGCGATGCTGGCGATGCCGTTATCGACCGTAATCAGCAAATCCACGCCTTGCGCGGCGGCGATTTCGGCAAGCTCGGGCGTTAAGCCGTAGCCGTGTTCGAAGCGGTTGGGTACGAGGAAATCCACCGCCGCCCCCATCGCCGCCAAACCGCTCATGCCGACGGAACACGCGGTTGCGCCGTCGGCATCGTAGTCGGCGACAATCAGGATTTTTTCCTTGCATTCGATGGCATCCGCCAGACGGCGGGCGGCGGCTTCGCAATTCGTCAGCGATTGATAAGGCAGAAGGCCGGCGAGTTTGTCGTCCAATTCGGCAGGACTCTGCACGTCGCGCGAGGCGCACAGGCGAGCAATTAAAGGATCGGCGCCGGCGGTGAGCAAATCATCGAGGACGTTTTGGTTGACGGGGCGGGTTTGGATTTTGACAGGCATGGTGTGTGGAATATATTTTATGTATTCAAGGACGGAAAGGTCGTCTGAAAACAGGCGTAACGAGTTTATTAAAAGCTTGGGGTAAAGCCGCCGCCTGTCATCATGGCAGGAATGAACAGTACTGGGGTAAGGGCGTCAACAGTGAGCGTCAGCGGCGTTATCAACAGAGTACCTACTACTTTCACCGGACTGGTGTATACGCGAGAAGTGGTATAGCCGATGGAGACAGGAATGCTTTGTTCAAATTTGTAGTCGGCGGGCAGGTTTTTCGGGGTGGCGTAGTATTTGCCTTTGGCGTGAACACAGCGGTGGTAGACAGTGTTATTTCTACCTTTACCGGTTTCAAATGACAGGTTTTTCAGTTTGGCGATTTCATCAGCTTTTTGAGTGTCGTAGCGTAGGCAGAAATCGGTGGTGAAATCGGCTTCTTTTTCATTGTTCACCACAACAGGCAAGGCTTTGAGGTCTTTTTTGTATTTTTTGGCATCGGCAATTTGGAATTTTTTGTCGAGTTTGACATTGAGGATGGGTGTCAGGTCTTTTGAATCTTTGGCATTAATGACGAACCAGTATTTTTCGCCCATCATGACGATGCTGCCTTTTTCAAGTTGGTCATTGTCTTTGTTGACGATACCGAAAGAATGTACTTGGTCGGAAGTAATCGGATGAAAAGTGATTTTTTCTACTTTTTTATCCTCTTGCCACAGTTGTTCAGTTAGGCAGCCGTTTAATGATAAGGCGAGGAGGGCAGTGAGGGTAAGGCGAAGTTTCATAAGTGTAGTCCTTGAAAAGGTCGGTTTGTTTTATTGTTAAAGGGATGTCTGAAAAATGACGGTATATTTTAATAAGATTATATGAAATTTGAAAAGGTCGTCTGAAAACGGGGCGGTGGGATTTACAGAACCCCCAACCCGTTTTCAGACGACCTCGATATTTATTCTTCCCAGTCCTGCGTTTCTTCCGAATCGCTCTGACCGCCTTCCATGACGGATTTGATTTCTTGGAAGAGGGCGCGGAAGTTTTTCGGCGGTTTGTTTTGTTCCTGCTCTTTTTTCGTGTTGCGGATTAAGGTGCGCAATTTGCCTGCGTCGGCATGGGGGAAGTCCGCCATGAATTGGGTGATTGCGTTGTCGTCCGCCAAGAGGCGCGTGCGGGCTTGTTCGACACGTTGCAAGAAGGCGTTGTGGGCGGTATTTTCGCCGCGCAGTTTGGCGAGAAAGGCTTCGATGGGCGCGGGGTCGGTGTCGCGCATCAGCCTGCCGATGAATTGGCTTTGGCGTTTGAGCGCGCCGTTGGATGTGATTTTTTTGTAGGTAACGACGGCTTCGTACAAATCTTCGTCCAAGCCGATTTTTTTCAGCGTATCGGTCGAGAGTTTGGTCAACTCCATGCCCAAAGCCTGCAAATCGTTCATCTGCTTTTTCATTTGGGTTTTGCTGACCCATTCGTCTTCGTTTTCAAACATTTTGATAAACCTTTAATTTTGTTTCGGGTATTTTAGCACGTTCGGGCAGGTTTCACGTCAACGCCCTGTTGAAACGGCGTTTTCAGACGACCTTTTGTCTTCTGCGGCGGTATTTTTGCCGAGGTCGTCTGAAAACGGTTAAAATGCCGCAAACCTCTGTCAGGAAACCTTTTATGCTGTTTAACCATACTGCCTCCGAGCTGACCGGCTTATGCGGACACGCCTTGGATTTGGCAAAAAACATGGGCGCGGCGGCTGCTGAAGCCGACTTTAGCGAATCCATCGGACAAAGCGTCAGCGTACGGCTGGGCGAAATCGAACAAATCGAGTTCCAGCAAGACAAATCGCTGGATATTACCGTTTATGTCGGTAAACGCAAAGGTCGCGCCAGCACCGCCGACTTTTCCGAAAAAGCCCTGCAAGACACCGTCAAAGCCGCCATCGACATCGCCCGCTATACCGCCGAAGACGATTGCGCAGGTCTGGCAGATGCTTCGCTTATGGCGCAACACGTCGGCGACCTCGACCGTTACCACGAATGGGATTTAAGCACGGAAGCCGCCATCGAGTTGGCAAAACAATGCGAACAAGCCGCCCTGAGCGCGGATGAACGCATCGAAAATTCCGAAGGCGCAGGCGTTCAGACCGGACATTACCAATACGTTTACGGCAACACCCACGGCTTCACCGCCCACCAACAAGGCACGCGCCACAGCATTTCGTGCAGCATCGTTGCCGCCGACGAAAACGGCATGCAGCGCGACTACTGGTACGATGCCGCCTGCCGCCATCAAGACATGGACAGCCCCGAGCAAATCGGCAAAACCGCCGCCGAACGCACCTTACGTCGTCTGAACAGCCGCAGCATCCCGACGGGCAGCTATCCCATCCTCTTCGATACCACCGTCGCAGGCGGCCTTATCGGACACCTCGTCGGCGCACTTAGCGGCGGCGCGCTCTACCGCCAAAGCAGTTTCCTGATTGACAGCATAGGCAGAAAAGTCCTGCCCGATTTCCTCAGCCTGCGCGAAGAGCCGCACATTCCCCGCGCCTTCGGCAGCACCTATTTCGACTCCGAAGGCGTCGCCACGCAGCCGCGTTTCGTCATCCGAGACGGCATTGTTGAAGGCTATTTCCTCAGCAGTTACAGCGCGAGAAAACTCGGTATGCAGACCACGGGCAACGCCGGCGGCGCGCACAACCTTTATTTGAACCATACACATGAAACGCAGTCTGATTTGCTGAAAGAAATGGGTACCGGATTGTTGGTTACCGAACTGATGGGGCAGGGCGTGAACACCATCACGGGCGACTACTCGCGCGGCGCGGCGGGTTTTTGGGTGGAAAACGGCATCATCAGCCACCCCGTCCAAGAAATCACCATCGCCGGTCGCTTGCAGGATATGTACCTCGGCATCGTCGGCACTGCCAACGATGCGCTACGCCGCTCTTCCAACAAAATCGGTTCGGTGCTGATTGAGAGCATGACCGTGGCGGGGGAGTAGTTTCTAGGGCGGCAAGGTCGTCTGAAAACCACAGTCTTGATAAAACAAAGCCTGAAGGCGGGATTTAATCGTGCAAAACCGTCCAAACTGTGGCATAATCCGCCCGTCTTTACAAAAAGACTTCAGGAGTTTGAACGGGTTTCCTGCTCGTCAAACTTGTCCGAACCCGAGTTTTTACGAATGACGGTTCTTTTATTTTTCGGAGTTATCCATCATGGCATTGACCGTAGAACAAAAAGCACAAATTGTTAAAGATTTCCAACGTAAAGAAGGCGATACCGGTTCTTCTGAAGTACAAGTCGCTCTGTTGACTTTCCGTATCAACGACCTGACTCCCCACTTCAAAGCCAACCCTAAAGACCACCACAGCCGTCGCGGCCTGTTGAAAATGGTCAGCCAACGTCGCCGTCTGTTGTCTTACTTGCGCCGTACCCAACCTGATACATACCGCACCCTGATCACCCGCTTGGGTCTGCGCAAATAATTGCTGCTTTATCGGACACCGCTTGCGAAAGCGGTGTTTTTTCATATGGGCTGACGATAAACAATAGGGCAGGTTTGTCGGGGTCGTCTGAAAAAGGTCGTCTGAAAATACATCTGTGCTTTAAACATCATGATTTCAGGATAAATAATGGATCAAAATCTGACCAATCTGTTTGCCAAATATCAAAATCACTTGGCTTTCGCCTCGTGTCCACGTATCGCTTCCGTACATGATTTGGGTTTGATGGATGAAACCTTGCTGAATTTGGCGGTCATCAACCAAGCCCGTGCGGATGTCAACAAACAGGGCGAAATGGGTTTTACGCCCGTCCAAAACGCCTGTTTCAACGGCAATGTAGCGATACTCGAAATACTTTTGGCAAACGGTGCAAACCCGAACATCAAAAACGAATTGGGCAATAAGGCAGAAGATTTTGTCACTGATGAGCGGCATGGAAAAAAGAGGGCAAAAGAAATGATGGCATTGTTGAAATACTATAAAAATCATCCATCAAAATGAAGGATATAGCCCAAATTTCAGATAATGTCTCCTGACTTGTTTTTCCTGAACTTATCGAATGCACAAGATGAATATTTACGACTTCACCTTAAACGATGCCCAAGGCAATCCGGTTTCCCTGAGTATTTACCGAGGAAAGGTGCTGCTGATTGTCAACACCGCGACGCGCTGCGGATTGACGCCGCAATATACGGCGTTGCAGCAGCTTTATGAACGTTACAACGGGCAAGGTTTGGAGATATTGGATTTTCCGTGCAACCAATTTCGCGGACAGGCGCCGGAGAGCAGTCGGGAAATTGCTTCCGTCTGTCAGACGAAGTTTGGTACTGCATTCAAAATTTTTGACAAAATCGATGCCAACGGCGCATCCGCATCGCCGCTTTATGTTTATTTGAAGGCAAAACAGCCGAAGGATAGGGGCGGGCATATGTTGAAAGAAGCGGTGTTGCGGCTGGCGGCATGGGGCAGTAAGCATCAGGCGGGCGATATCCGCTGGAACTTCACCAAATTCCTGATTAATCGGCAAGGCGAAGTGGCGGCACGGTTTGCGCCCAGCGTAACGCCGGAAGAAATAGAAAACGATATCAAGAAGTTGCTGTAAGGGCGCATACCGTTTCAGACGACCTCGTCTGAAAAAACGTGCCGAAACCTTACGGTTTTTCACATTCGAGCGCCTTGAAAGTAGGGTGCATTATCTTTATGTTAAGGGAAACCGGTTATTCGGGAAGTGTAAAATGCCGGTTTGCGATATCCAATAAGATTCAATAAGATAGATTGAAATTGCGGCTAAACGCGCTGACTTGCGCAGCATGAAGCGGGTTCGGAATTTAAAGGAGCAAAGATGCAGTATTTCGGTGTGGGTTTTTTAGTGTTATTGTTTTTGGAAATTATGTCCATCGTTTGGGTGGCGGATTGGCTGGGCGGCGGATTCGCTTTCCTGCTGATGATAGTCAGCTTTATCGGCGGTACGATGATGCTGCGCCACACAGGGCTGTCCGGCATTTTGCTGGCGGGAGCGGCCATCCGCAGCGGGGACAATATTTCCATGTATCAGATGTTGTGGCCGATACGTTATACCGTCGCCGGGATTTTGCTGCTCAGTCCGGGTTTTGTGTCCACCATTATCGCCTTGCTGCTGCTTTTGCCGATTAAAGGCCGGCCTGCGGCTCAAATGAATACGCAGTCTTTCCGTCAGCAAACCTTTACGCGCCGTACTGAAGATGACGGCGATATCATCGAAGGCGAATACACGGTGACCCGCGCCGATCCGCAAACCAAACACCAAGACTATATCGAACACAAACGCGATTAAACGGTGGAAAATCGGCATGGCGGCAGCATTCCGACTGCCCGGTTTTGGAAAGGTCGTCTGAAAAGATTTTCAGACGACCTTTTATCTATATGAAAAAATGACTGAAAATGTCATGCAGTTTCGCCCGAAATAGACAGTCAATGCTATACTTGCCAACTTATTGTCGATGAAAACCGGCTGGAAACAGCCGTTACGGAAACGAGAAATCAAGATGAGCAGAATCCAGCAAACCTTTGCCGCGCTTGACGGCGCAAAAGCCCTGATTCCCTATATCACCGTAGGCGATCCCAATCTCGATACCACGCTTGCGCTGATGCACAGTTTGGTTGAAAACGGCGCCGACATCCTGGAATTGGGCGTTCCCTTTTCCGACCCGATGGCGGACGGCCCGACCATCCAGCGCGCCGCCGAGCGTGCGTTGGCAAACAAAGTTTCCCTCAACGACGTATTGAACATCGTACGCCGCTTCCGCGAAACAAACGGCAACACGCCCGTCGTCCTGATGGGTTATCTGAACCCGATTCATAAAATGGGTTATCAGGCATTTGCCCGAGCGGCTGCCGAAGCCGGCGTGGACGGCGTGCTGACCGTCGATTCCCCTGTCGAAACCATCACCCCGCTGCACGATGAACTCAAAGCGCGCGGCATCGATTGCATCTTTCTGATTGCCCCGACCACGACCGAAGAGCGTATCCAAACCATCGCCCGCGTTGCAGGCGGCTTTGTCTATTACGTTTCGCTCAAAGGCGTTACCGGCGCGGCAAGTTTGGATACCGAAGAAGTTTCGCGTAAAATAGAGCTTTTGCGCAAGTATATCGACATCCCGATCGGCGTCGGCTTCGGCATCAGCAATGCCGAAAGCGCGCGCAAAATCGGCGCTGTTGCCGATGCCGTCATCGTCGGCAGCCGCATCGTCAAAGAAATTGAAAATAACGCAGGCCGCGAAGCAGAAGCCGTCGGCGCGTTGGTAAAAGAATTAAAAGACGCAATCCGTTAAGGCCTTTTCCGAAAACACACGCAAAGGTCGTCTGAATCCCGAATTCCAAGGAGTCATCCATGAGTTGGTTAGACAAAATCCTACCGCCCAAAATCAAAAACCGCAGCAAAAGCGAAGGCTCGTCCAACGTTCCCGAAGGCCTGTGGCACAAATGCCCTTCCTGCTCGGCAACCATCTACTCGACCGAACTTCAGCAAAACGACCAAGTTTGCCCGAAATGTAACCATCACAACCCGCTTTCCGCACGCGAACGCCTCAATTTGCTTTTGGACGAGGAAGGCCGCGAAGAAATCGCCGCCAATATCAAACCGACCGACCCGCTGAAATTTAAAGACAGCAAAAAATACCCCGAACGCTTGGCCGCCGCGCGCAAAGCCACCGGCGAAGATGATGCGTTGGTCGTGATGAAAGGCTTTATGAACGGCCTGCCCGTCGTGATTGCCGCCTTCGAATTCCGCTTTATCGGCGGCTCTATGGGTTCCGTCGTCGGCGAACGCTTCGTCCAAGGCGTGCGCCGTGCCGTAGCCGACAACTGCTCTTTCATCTGCGTTGCCGCATCGGGCGGTGCGCGGATGCAGGAAGGTGTCAACTCATTGATGCAGATGACCAAAACCAGCGCGGCATTGCATCTTCTGACTGAAAAACACCTGCCGTTCATCTCCGTCCTGACCGACCCGACCATGGGCGGCGTATCCGCCAGCTTCGCCTTCCTCGGCGATGTCGTGCTTGCCGAACCCAACGCCCTTATCGGCTTTGCCGGTCCGCGCGTCATCGAACAAACCGTCCGTGAAACCTTACCCGAAGGCTTCCAACGCGCAGAATTCCTGCTGGAGAAAGGCGCTATCGACCAAATCGTCGACCGTCGCAGCATGAAACAGCGCATCAGCGACCTGATTACCCTGCTGCGCCGCGAAGACAAAGTTAACGCCGCTTAAACCGGGAAGGTTTGAGCTAAACAAAGGTCGTCTGAAAACTGATTTTTCGGTTTTCAGACGACCTTTTTGTAAAGTGTTTCCGCTCAGCGGCTGAACGTTGGATACACGGCAGCAAGTAACAGATATAGTGGATTAACTTTAAACCAGTACGGCGTTGCCTCGCCTTAAGCTCAAAGAGAACGATTCTCTAAGGTGCTGAAGCACCCAAGTGAATGGTTCCGTACTATCTGGATTTTGGGGAATTTTGCAAAGGTCTCTATCTGTACTATCTGCGGCTTCGTCGCCTTGTCCTGATTTAAATTTAATCCACTATACAAAGGATTGGGGCAGGGTAGCACAACCAGTTTATTGAAAAGAGTGCGGGATGGCGATGAAGATTAAAGCGGTTGATTCGTTGTTTTTTGCCATCATCCACACTAAAAAAGGTCGTCTGAAAACATACTTTCAGACGACCTTTTCAAGTTTGGCTTCCGTATCTGTCAAACAATCCGATCGGATGCAGCCAAGTCAATCAATAACGACCCGGAACGGTTCCCATACGCTGTTTCAACGAAGTTTGCGGCTCATTGAACAGAGATGCGTAGAAGGTCGCGTTGGTCATAACTTTTTTGACGTAGTCGCGGGTTTCGGTGAAAGGGATGGTTTCGGCGTAAATCGCGCCTTCCAGAGGTGTAGAAGCCTGCCAGTTGCGGGCGCGGCCGGGGCCGGCGTTGTAGCCTGCGGTTGCCATCACTTCGTTGTTTTGCAGGCGGCGTTTGGCATCTGCCATGTACCATGTACCCATGCGGATGTTGCCGTCCATGGTGTAGAGTTCGCTGCTGCTCATGCCGATTTTGCCGGCGATTTCGCGGGCGGTAGCAGGCATAACCTGCATCAGGCCTTGTGCGCCGACGCTGGATTGCGCGCCCATGACGAAGCGGCTTTCTTGGCGGATCAGACCGTAAACCCAAGCAGGATCGATGCCTGCTTGCGAGGCGTAGCTGACGGTGGTCTCTTTAAACGGAGAGAGGTAGCGCAGGTTGTAGTTGAGTTTGCGCTCGGTCCGGTCGGCGCTGTTGATCGCCATGTCGTAGAACTGGTTTTCAAAGGCGACTTGCGCGGCAGTCAGGAGGTTGTCTTCATTGAAGTCGCGGGTGGCAAAACGCCATTCAGCCTGCGCTTGACGGCGCATTTTAGCATCGTTGCTGCTTTGGCTGTTTTTAAACAGAACCAGCGCGCGTTTGATGGCGCCGTCGTCTGCCATGCGGCGGACGTCTTTTTTATCGGCATCGGAAACGTTGTTTTTGGTGTTGACGCGGCGGCCGAGTTCTTCACTTGCTAAGATGGCGTAGAAATTGCGTCCGCTTGTGGCGGCTTTTTCGTACATTTCTTTAGCACGGCTTTGGTTGCCTTGTGCGGCGTAGCTGCGGCCCAGCCAGTATTGCCAAGTCGGGTCTTTTTGCAGGTTGTCGGGCATTTGTTGGATGATGCCGGACAATTCGTTCCAGCGTTGCAGGCGTAGGGCGGCGCGGGCGTACCATTCAAACTGCTCGTCGGTCAGTTGTTTGCGGTCGGAAACGCGGCCGTAGTAGCTCAACGCGGTCTGCATGTTTTGATTTTGCGCTTGGTAGAGTCCCAATACACCCCATGCGAAGCTGCTTTGTTCGCGGCTTAAGCCGGATTCCATGCTGGACAGCGTGGAGGCTGCGGAGGAGGATTTGCGCGCGTCTTTGCCGATGACGTTCAAAAGGCTGTATTCGCGCGCACCTTGCGAGCCGCCCTCAAACGGGCTGCCTAAGGCGGCTGCCAAGCTGCGTGCGTCGCTGGTTTGGCTGTTGCTCAACAATCCGCGCACGCGGCGCCATGCGTCGTTGCTGTTCAGACGACCTGCCGATGCCGCGCTTTCGACCAAGCGGGTACAGCCTGCGGGCAGCTTGTTGGTAACGCGCACAAGCTCTGCCGCCATGTTGTAGCTGCCGCTGCTCAGTTCGGCATAACATTGCACTTCCTGTACCCGGCCTGCCGCATTCAGCTTTTTGTTTTCTTGGCGGAACACATCCCATTGTCCGCGCGCGCCGAGGCTTTTGAGCCATTCGTTGCGGACGGTTTCAGCCATCGCGCTGTCGCCCGCCTGCGCCAAGAATTGTTGCACCCACATATCGTCGCCGCGTTTGGCAGCGTCCAGCGCGCCTTGATATTGACCGTAATCGGACAATACTTTGGATTCGCCTTCCGCGCGGCGGGCGGGAATGGAGGCGGGTTCGGTCAGGGAAGAGCCAGGCTCTTTGGATGAAGTCGTGTCGTTTTCGGAGGCACACGCCGACAAAATCGCGGCGGCAATCAGGCTGAGTGAGAGAGAAAATATGCGTTGTGCGTTCATTACGTACCGTATCTTTATTAGAATCAATTAGAACCGCATTTTAAACGATTTGGCGGCATTATCCGAATCTGAAGCCGATATTTACATTAACCGCGTAATCAGGGACAACAAAAAAGGTCGTCTGAAAAGCAGGATGGCTGCTTCAGACGACCTTTGGCGCATGGGGCAAAGTTTACATACAGCCTTCGTTTTGCAGTAGGGTAAACAGGGGAACGCCGTTTTCACGGATTTTGCTGCCGCCGATTAAGTCCGTAAATTCCAAAATCGCCGCCGCTTCAACGACTTCACCGCCGAGTTTGCGGATTAGTTCCACGCCTGCCAGCATGGTGCCGCCGGTTGCGACCAAGTCATCAACCAGCAGTACGCGCGCGCCGGGTTTGACCGCGTCTTTGTGGATTTCGACCGTTGCTTCGCCATACTCCAGCGCGTAGCTTTGCGAGATGGTATCAAAAGGCAGCTTGCCCTTTTTGCGGATGGGGACGAAGCCGACGTTCAACTGATACGCCAACGCCGCGCCGATGATGAAGCCGCGCGCGTCCAAGCCTGCCACGACATCGATTTTCTGACCCATATAGCGATAGACTAGCAAATCTACCAAGAGACGGAAATATTCCGCGCTTTGAAGCACCGGTGTAATGTCGTGAAATAAAATGCCTTTTTGCGGCCAGTTTTCGATTTTGCGGATTTTGTCCGCCAATGCGGCGACGCCCATCGCCTCAGGATGAACCAACATTTTGCGTGTTCCCAAATGAAAAGTTTTTAACACGATATTGTAGCCGTCAGACCGTCGGATTGCCAAATCCATCAAGGCGGTTTAACCATTCCCCGAAGCATTCATGACATGGCGTGCGACACGGTAATGCGGCTCAATCATCTTTAAGATTAATAAAGGTCGTCTGAAACGCCGGAAGATGGTTTTCAGACGACCTTTTGGCTGTTTGATAACATGAATACGGGTTTATTTGTGCGCGGCGAGGAATTGTTCCAATTCTTCTTTGAAAGGCATCCCGTTTTGCGCGCCGTCTTGGGTAATGGAAAGCGCAGCGGCGGCACATGCCTTGCGGACGGCGGTTTCGATGCCTTGATTCCAGAAGACGGACAACGCGCCGTTGAATGCGTCGCTGGCGCCGGTAGTGTCGGTAGTGTCCACTTTAAAGCTGGAAACATAACGCAAACTGTCTTTGCCGTCTTTATAGACCGCGCCTTTATCGCCCATGGTCATCAGGACGGGGCAGGGGGCTTTCAGAATCAGCTCTTCGGGATTCAAATCTTGCGACAGGCCGAGACAGTCGGCAAGTTCGTAGCGGTTGGGCGTCAGAAGGGTGACCAATTCCCATAATTCCGAAGGCAGGAATTGGGCGGGAGCAGGGTTGAGGATAAAGGGTTTACCGTATTTCTTCGCCAATTTTGCGGCGGCGATGACGCAGTCCATCGGGATTTCGAGCTGGCTCAAAACCACATCGGCGGAGGCGATTTGCTGCTCGGCGTTTTCGACGTCGGCGACAGTCAGCCCCATATTGGCTCCGGCGATAACGATGATGGAGTTTTCATCGTCGGCAACGGTAATGTTTGCCATGCCGCTGGGTAGGCCGGGGAGGGTTTGGATGTGTTCGGTGAAGATGCCTTCGCGGCAGAGGTTGGTGGTCATTTCATAGCCGAAATCGTCATCGCCGACCGCGCCGACTATACAGACGTCTGCCCCCAAACGTGCCGCTGCAATCGCTTGGTTTGCGCCCTTGCCGCCCATGAAGCGGTGAAACGAGCTTCCCAGTAATGTTTCACCCGCTCTGGGAAATTTTGAAGCGCGGGTAACTAAATCCATATTAATACTGCCGATAACGACAATTTTAGCTTGGAGCATCCTTGATATCCCTTTTATGAAATGCAATAGACCGTTTGAAACGGTCTTATTTTGTCTGCTGTCCCCAAATATCAATCATAGTTTGAAATAATGGACAAGATAGTCTGAAATTGTACCTGCTAATATTATAAATGCAAAATTAATTGTCAATTTCATATTACTTTGGATTAATTTTGTTGCGATAAAATCAACATATCATAGGATTTAAGGCGGAAATGACGGTGCTTGGGGAGGAATTGTTTTTATTTTAATAATCTGTGTTGCAACGCTGGCAGTCTAGTGCGCACGCTTTGCAGCCTTGTGCCGTCCAAATCGGCAATGACAATACCTTCGCCTTCGGGCAATACACCCAAGATTTCGCCCCACGGGTCGATAATCATACTATGGCCGAATGTGCGCCTGCCGCTTTCGTGCTCGCCGCCTTGCGCCGAAGCGATGACGTAGCATTGGTTTTCCACCGCGCGAGCGCGCAGCAGCAGCTCCCAATGCGCTTTGCCCGTCGTGTAAGTGAAGGCAGCGGGCAGCAGTAAAACGTCAAACGGCTGCTGGGCGCGGAAAAACTCGGGAAAGCGCAAGTCGTAGCACACGCCCACGGCAAGCGGCACGCCGTCGGCAGTCAATTTCGGCACATCGCCGCCTGCGCTGATGGTGTCCGCCTCGGCATAGCGTTCGCCCAAGCCTGAGAAACCGAACAGGTGCATTTTGTGGTACAGCCCGATTTGCGTGCCGTCGCGGTCGTACACCAACATAGTGTTCATCACTTTGCCCGCATCAGGGCTTTGCAGCGGAATCGTGCCGCCAAAAAGTACCACGCCGCATTCCGCCGCCGTCTCGCTCAAGGTCGTCTGAAAACGAGTGTAGCGAGTTTCGTCAAAACGACCGTTGATTAAAGGTTCGGCAAAAGCGAGTTTGTCGGTATCCTTGCGCCCCATCAGCGGCCAATATTCGGGCAACAGCACCCAATCCGCGCCTTGCTCTGCGGCTTGGCGCACGAGGCGTTTCATGGTGTTAATGTTGGCATCGGGGTCGGTGGACGAAATCATTTGCACGGCGGCGGCGCGGATGTTTTGCATGGCGGGTTTCCTGTCGGGTCGTCTGAAAAGGGTAAGAGATGGTTGGAGTTATAGTGGATTAAATTTAAATCAGGACAAGGCGATGAAGCCGCAGATAGTACAGATAGTACGGAACCGATTCACTTGGTGCTTTAAGCACCTTAGAGAATCGTTCTCTTTGAGCTAAGGCGAGGCAACGCCGTACTGGTTTAAAGTTAATCCACTATATAACGAAATCGTTTCAAAAAAACAATCAATAAGGAAGGCGGCGTTTCAGACGACCTTTTGTTTTTCTGAGCCGTTTTTATGATGATTTGAACGGCAGGTTTGGCATTACTTTATATAAATATATTATTTTTTATTTTTTGTTGATTTTAAAAAAGAATTTTTTAAATACTAATAAATCGATAAAATATAAATGTTTTCAAAACTTAACGTCTGTATGTAAGTTGTTGATTTATGGTTTGGTTATTTTATAAATGGGCTGATTTCTTGAAAATTTGTATTACTACGGTTTGCTAAGTAAGAAGTTATCAGATAAGGTGTACTACAAGCGGTTACATCCGTGAGTATGAAATTAATCAACAAGATAGTTGATTAAGTAATTAAAACTGTTACATCCCACAAAAAAACGGACAGGTTATTCTCAACCGTTTGCACATCAAACCGTTTGCACACCAAACAGAAAGGAAAAAACCATGCTTCATTATGCAGTTGTTTTCTTTGTCATCGCCATTATTGCAGCCGTACTGGGCTTTGGTGGTATTGCAGGCAGCGCGGCAGGTATCGCTAAAATCCTGTTTGTCGGTTTCCTGATTTTGTCAGTGTTGTCCCTGATTTTTGGCAAGAAAAAATAAAACTGACAAACAGATTAGGTTGCAAACACGCTACCTTCTGAATGAACGTTTTTTAAAACAAAGGTCGTCTGAAATTTTCAGACGACCTTTCTTCATATCAAACCTTAATCTTCATACGCTTCCGTCGGCGGGCAGGAGCAGACCAGATTCCGGTCGCCGTACACGTCGTCCACGCGGTTGACGCTCGGCCAGAATTTGTTTTCGCGCACGAAAGGCAGCGGGAAGACGGCTTCTTCGCGGGAGTACGGGTGCGCCCATTCGCCGGTTACGTCGGCGGCGGTGTGCGGGGCGTTGACCAGCGGGTTGTCGTCTTTCGGCCATTCGCCGCGTTCGACTTTCAACACTTCCTGTTTGATTTGTTTCAGGGCGGCGATGAAGCGGTCGAGTTCGGCTTTGCTCTCGCTTTCGGTCGGCTCAATCATCAGCGTACCGGCAACGGGGAAGGAGACGGTCGGGGCGTGGAAGCCGTAGTCCATCAGGCGTTTGGCGATGTCGGTTTCGGTGATACCGCTTTCGGCTTTGAGCGGACGCAAATCGACGATGCATTCGTGCGCGACGCGGCCGTTTTTGCCTGTGTAGAGAACGGGATAGTCTTCGCTCAGGCGTTTGGCGACATAGTTGGCGTTGAGCAATGCCCAGCGCGTTGCCTGTTCCATGCCTTGTTTGCCCATCATGGTCAGGTACATCCAGGTAATCGGCAGGATGGACGCGGAACCGAAGGCGGCGGAGGAAACGGCGGTTTGCCCGGCACTTGCGCTGTGGGTGTCGGTCAAGGTATGGCCTGGGGCAAACGGGGCGAGGTGGGCTTTCAGGCCGATGGGACCCATGCCCGGGCCGCCGCCGCCGTGAGGAATACAGAAGGTTTTGTGCAGGTTCATGTGCAACACGTCCGCGCCGACTTCGGCGGGCTGCATGATGCCGATTTGGGCGTTGAGGTTGGCGCCGTCCATGTAAACCTGTCCGCCGTTTTCATGGATGATGCGGCAGATGTCGCGGATGCCTTCTTCGTACACGCCGTGGGTGGACGGGTAGGTAATCATGATGGCGGACAAGGCGTCGCGGTGTTGTTCGGCTTTGGCTTTCAAATCGTCGATGTTGACGTTGCCGTGTTCGTCGGTATCGACGACGACGACTTTCAAACCGAGCATGGCGGCGGTGGCGGGGTTGGTGCCGTGGGCGGATTTGGGAATCAGGCAGATGTTGCGGTGTGCTTCGCCTTGGGCTTCCTGATAGCGGCGGATGGCGAGCATACCGCTGTATTCGCCCTGCGCGCCGGAGTTGGGCTGGAAGGAAATCGCGTCAAAGCCGGTGATGGCTTTCAGGCTGTTTTCCATGTCGGTCAGGAGTTCGCGGTAGCCTGCGGTTTGGGCTTCGGGGGCGTAGGGGTGGATGTCGGAGAATTCCGACCAAGTAATCGGCAGCATTTCGGCGGTGGCGTTGAGTTTCATGGTGCAACTGCCCAGCGAAATCATGCTGCGGTTCATTGCCAAATCGCGGTCTTCGAGCTTTTTCAGGTAGCGCAGCATTTCGTGTTCGGTGTGGTAACGGTTGAACACGGGATGTTGCAAGATATTGTCTTGGCGCAGGAATTCGGTTTTCAGACGACCTTTGACGTCGTCTGAAAGCGTGAAGGTGTTGTTGCCGGTAAAGGCGTAGTACAACACGGCAAGGTCTTCGCGCACGGATGTTTCGTGGAAGGCGGCGGCGATTTGGGTGTCGCTGACGCGGCGCAGGTTGTAGCCCAGTTCCAAAGCGGTTTGGAACGCTTTGTCCGCTTTGTCTTTGCTGCCGAAATCAACGGTAACGGTATCGAAGAAGACTTCGTGAACCACTTTGAGGCCGTCTGAAACCAGCGCGTCGGCAAAGGCGGAAGCCAGCGCGTGAATGCGGTTGGCGATGCGTTTCACGCCTTCGGGGCCGTGATAGACGGCATACATGCCCGCCAAGTTTGCCAGCAATGCCTGCGCGGTACAAATATTGGACGTCGCTTTTTCGCGGCGGATGTGTTGCTCGCGGGTGGACAACGCCATGCGCAAGGCAGGTTTGTCCGATGCGTCTTTGGATACGCCGATGATGCGGCCCGGGGCGGAGCGTTTGAACTCGTCTTTAAAGGCGAAATAAGCGGCGTGCGGCCCGCCGAAGCCCATCGGTACGCCGAAGCGTTGGGTATTGCCCAACGCAATGTCCGCACCCAATTCGGCAGGAGACTTCAGTAAAACCAAGCTCATGATGTCGGCGGCAACGGCAACAATCGTGCCTTTGGTTTTCAGACGACCTACGACGCTTTGCAAGTCTTGCACGTCGCCGTCTTTGCCGACGTATTGGAACAGCGCGCCGAAGTATTCGCCTTCATCCGCTTTGGCAAAATCGCCGACCACCAGCTCGAAGCCGAAATACTTGGCACGGGTTTTCATCACGTCCAAAGTCTGCGGATAAACGCGCTCGTCCACGAAGAAACGCTCGGATTTTACCTTGCCCACGCGGTGCGCCATCGCCATCGCTTCGGCGGCGGCGGTCGCTTCGTCCAACAAAGACGCGCCCGCCACGGGGAAACCGGTCAAATCGATGCACACTTGCTGGAAGTTCAACAACGCTTCCAAACGCCCCTGCGCGATTTCCGCCTGATACGGCGTGTAGGCGGTGTACCAGCCCGGATTTTCCAATACGTTGCGCAAAATCACGTTCGGCACGCGGGTCGGGTAATAGCCCAAGCCGATATAGGATTTGTTGATCACGTTTTTCGCCGCAATGGCTTTCAGCTTCGCCAAAGCGTCCGCCTCGGTCAGGGCTGCGGGCAGGTCGAGTTCGGACGGCATACGGATGCTTTGCGGCACGGTGTTGCCGACAAAATCGTCCATGCTCTTCTCGCCGAGCGCTTCCAAAAGCGCGGCCTCGTCGCCGAAACTCAAATGACGCGCGGCAAATTCGTTGGGGTTGAACAGTTCGGATAGTTTCATTTCTACTCCTTCGGTGTTGTAGGAATCTGCCGCGAAGGCAGGTATTTGGGTTTTCAGACGACCTTGCGGGCGGATAATCGGGTTTTGTATCTGCTTGTTATAGTGGATTAACTTTAAATCAGGACAAGGCGACGAAGCCGCAGATAGTACATCAGGACAAGGCGACGAAGCCGCAGACAGTACAAATAGTACGGCAAGGCGAGGCAACGCCGTACTGGTTTAAAGTTAATCCACTATATTTCCGTCAGGCAGGAAACTACTTCCAGTCCTGCACCCGCTTCAAGTCTTTCTGCGCCAGCGTGTCGGCGTGTTCGTTGCGGCTTTTGTATTCCCTGTTTTGCAAGATGCTGTTGGCGACGTAGTTTAAGTGTATTTTGGCGGCTTCGGCGGCATCGGCGGGGCGGCGTTCCAAGATGGCTTCGTAGATGGCGCGGTGTTGCGCAATCAGCTTGGGGCGCGGGTCTTCGGTTTGGTTGGAATAGATGATGCTGCTGCGCGTCTGGCGGTAGAGCATTTTGAGCAGGCCGCCGGAGAGGTGGCTGAAGAGGATGTTGTGTGCGGCATCGGCGATGGTTTGGTGAAAGCTTACGTCGGCTTCGCTTTGATGTTCCAGATGGCCGCTTTCGCAGGCGGATTCGAATTTTTGCCGCCAAAAATCAATCCGTTTCAAATCGGCATCGGTGCGCCGTTCGGCAGCCAGCGACGCCATGCAGCCTTCGATGTGGCAGCTGAAATCGAAAACGTCGGTTTCCCAGTTGGAATGTTTGCCGAGCAATTCTTGCCAGCTTTGGAGGAAATCCTGCTGCGGTTTGACGGAAACGTAATAGCCGTCGCCCTGACGCGCTTCCAAAACCTGCCGCGCAATCAGGATGTTCAGCGCGACCCTGACCGACGGGCGCGATACGCCGAATTCTTCCGCCAACGTGCGCTCGGGCGGGATTTTGCCGCCTTCTTCATAAATGCCCGCCGCGATGCGTTCCTCCAATATCGACAATATTTGGTCGCTGATTTTTTGCGGACGAACCAGTTTTGTCATTGTAATTCCCTCTTTTCCATCATGTTTTTTCTGCGAAGAAGACTCAAATCCGATAATGTGATGCGGCAGGCCGTCCGAAAGGGCAGCCTGCATCAAAATTAGCATGACCAAATTGGCATGACCAATGTCGCCGTATTCTAATTAACCGCCCCGTATCCCGTCAATATGGCTTGTCCTACCCGTATGTGTTTTAAAACTACATTGGGCTACATTTTTACAATTCATATAATATTTTGTTTTATTTAAAATTAAATAACAAATTTGCGCCGATGCAGCCGGGTCGTCTGAAAAAATAATTGACCGCCATATTAAAGTTTCGTAAAGTGTCCTCCGTTCTCAAAATTGGTTTTACCAATTTAAGAAAATATATTAGAAAAATATTCGGAGATTTTCCCTATGGATACTTGGATTCAAAACTATACCGCAGTGGGCGGCAGCCTGTATTTGACGGCAGCCGTCGCCCTCCTGCCCATTATCTTTTTCTTCGTCGCACTGACCATCCTGAAGCTTAAAGGCTATCAGGCGGGGCTTTATACGCTGCTGATTGCGCTTGGCGTTGCCATATTAGGCTTCGGAATGCCTGCGGGCATGGCGGTTTCTTCCGCGCTGTACGGCTTTGCTTACGGTTTGTGGCCGATTGCATGGATTATCGTTACCGCCGTGTTCCTGTATAAAATTACCGTGAAAACAGGGCAGTTCGACATCATCCGCGCTTCCGTGATTTCGATTACCGAAGACCAACGCCTGCAAATGCTGCTGGTCGGCTTCTCCTTCGGCGCATTCCTCGAAGGCGCGGCAGGCTTCGGCGCGCCGGTGGCGATTACCGCCTCGTTGTTGGTGGGCTTGGGCTTTAATCCGCTCTACGCCGCCGGTTTGTGTTTGATTGCCAATACCGCGCCCGTGGCTTTCGGCGCGATGGGCATTCCAATCCTGGTTGCCGGTCAAGTGTCCAACCTCGACCCTTACCATATTGGTCAGGTCGCCGGTCGCCAACTGCCGATCCTGTCGATTATCGTTCCTTTCTGGTTGGTCGCCATGATGGACGGTATGCGCGGCATACGCCAAACTTGGCCTGCCGTATTGGTGGCGGGCGTATCTTTCGCCACTACCCAGTTCATTACCGCCAACTTCATCGGCCCGGAATTGCCCGACGTGACCTCCGCATTGGTCAGCCTGGTCTGCCTGTCTGCCTTCCTGAAAAAATGGCAGCCTAAAGAAATCTTTACCTTCAACGGCATGAAAAAACCGGCCGAGCGCAAAGCGGGCGAATACACTGCCGGACAAATCATCAAAGCCTGGTCGCCTTTCGCCATCCTGACCGTTTTCGTCAGCGTGTGGACGATTAAGGGCGTTAAAGAGGCTTTGGGCGTTGCCACCATCAAATTCGACTGGCCGATGCTGCACAATCTGGTACAAAAAGCCGCGCCCATCGTCAGCGAACCGACACCATACGCCGCCGTGTTCAAAATCGACCTCCTCGGCGCAGTCGGCACGGCAATCCTGTTTGCTTCCATCGTTTCCGCTGCTTTGCTGAAAATGAAACCTTCCGAAGCCGTCGGCACTTTCTTTGAAACGCTCAAAGAACTGCGCCTGTCCATCCTGTCTATCGGCTTGGTACTCGGCTTCGCATTCGTGGCAAACTATTCAGGCCTGTCGTCCACGTTGGCACTCGTCCTCGCCGCTACCGGCACCGTGTTCCCGTTCTTCTCGCCGTTCCTCGGCTGGCTGGGCGTATTCCTGACCGGTTCGGACACTTCCGCCAACGCGCTCTTCGGCTCGCTGCAAGCCAGCACCGCGCATCAAATCAACGTCGTGCCAGAGCTGACCGTTGCAGCCAACACCACCGGCGGTGTGACCGGCAAAATGATTTCGCCGCAATCCATCGCCATCGCCTGCGCGGCAGTCGGTCTGGAAGGCAAAGAATCCAACCTGTTCCGCTTCACCGTGAAACACAGCTTGATTTTCTGTACCTTCGTCGGCCTGCTGACCCTGCTGCAAGCCTACGTCTTGCCGTGGACGCTGGTTTTCTTCAACAAATAAGCCAACCGGCTTGAAATAAAAGGTCGTCTGAAATCCAATTTGGGTTTCAGACGACCTTTTTGTCGGGCGTGATCAGGTTCGCCGTCATTTCTGTTTCGTTTAAACAAAAGGAGAGGGGGGAAACCGAAGATGGTTTAAGTTGGGCTGGGTTTCAAACAAGAACGACGGCGGATAAAAAGGTCGTCTGAAAACGGCAAGGGCTTGCATCGTTTTCAGACGACCTTTTATCTGTGTGGCGAAACAGTAGAACAATCAGCTTTCGGATGTTTCCTGTTTCAAATCGACCAATCGCGTTCCCGCCAAGAAATCGTATAAAAACTGCCGGTCTGGATTCAGCAGGGCAAAGCCCCACGGCAAGATGAGCCAGATAAGGGCGGCGCCGAAGGCGGGCATGGGTGGGATGGCGAGCAGGTGGCGCAAACCCGCGTAAGCGAGCAGAGGGATGAAAACGACGAAGATACACGCCCAAATAAAGCGGATGCGCAGTTGCGACAATGGTGGCAGCGTGCCGTTGCGGCCGTGCAGCCCGATTTTCCAAGTCTGCATGGCGAGGGTGCGGCCGGTTTTCGTCCAGTTGGTTTTGAAGTAGAGCCACCAGCTTCCTACAAAGATAACGCAGGTAACCAAGCTGGAAAGAAGCTGGGAAACGGGGTTGAGGAAAATGGCGGCGATGCCGGCAAGGATGGCGGCGATGGCGGTTACGGCGCCGGTCAGCAGCAACTCGTACATCAGGGCGGCAAGGCGGCGTTTGATGGTGGCAGGGGGAAGGGCGGTCATGGCGGTCTTGTCGGTAAAAAGGTCGTCTGAAAAACGGAATGTTTTGTTTCGGCGAATCCGCCGCATTCGTTTTCAGACGACCTTATGTGTTGGGAAAAATCAGCGGTGGGGACGTTTTTGTCCGCGCGCCTGCTGGGCTGCCATTTGGTTCATTTCCTGACGGGTCGGGCGTTTTTTGAACATGGCGTGCGCTTCGTCAACCGAGCATTTTTGCGACAGGCAGACCAAAGTCACCGCGTCTTTTTGGTGTTGGCCGCCGCTGTGGTACATACGGCGCAGGTTGGCTTCGTTGATGCGGCCTTTTTCAGGATCGATGTCGAATTTTTTCAGACGCTCGAGAAACTGGCGCTGCTGGCGGCGCGAAGACCAGACAAAGCCGCCGGCGGCTGCGGCGACGATGATGATGGCGAGCAGGATGGCGAGCGGCCATGAATCGACGATTAAGACGATGAGCAGGCTTAAAACGGCGGTGGTCAGCACGAGCAGGCCGCCGATGCGGAGTTTGGTTTGGTTGTCCATGAAGTTGCAGTTCCTTGTAAGGGTGGAAGGTCGTCTGAAAAGGGTTTGCAGTGGATGGGCAAGCTGCGGTACGCATATCCGCATGCTCCGGATGCCTGTCAATCTGCTGTATCCAGCCGAAGCTGTGTTTCAGACGACCTCAAATATCATAACTTTATGTTTAACGGTATTTTACAGTATTTTTGTCGTTTGGGGCGCGTACAGAGGCGATGCGGCATACAAACTTTCGTGCTTTTTGAACAGGCGTGCCCTTGCCGCGAAAAGCGCCTACTCATGCCCAATATAGTGGATTAACAAAAATCAGGACAAG